>NZ_LZHI01000027.1:0-68941 GCF_001690385.1 Gilliamella sp. Choc6-1 | reverse complement strand
AAAATTATTTTTGTGTTTACTTAATTTAGTTATTAAGTGAATAGAAAGATAAAGCTCTTTAACAATAAGGAACAAGCTGAAAGAAACGAGTTCTCGTTTTGCTGGAGGAATCGAAATGTAAATATAGGTGACTGAAAGCGAAAAGAGAAGAAAGCGTAATTAACCAAGACAACTGTGAGTTGTAAGGTTAAGAAATTAAGCGTACACGGTGGATGCCTAGGCAATCAGAGGCGAAGAAGGACGTGTTAATCTGCGAAAAGCGACGGTGAGCTGATAAAAAGCGTTATAGCCGTTGATGTCCGAATGGGGAAACCCAATGTAGGTAACTACATTATTGTCTGATGAATCCATAGTCAGATGAGGCGAACCGGGAGAACTGAAACATCTAAGTACCCCGAGGAAAAGAAATCAACCGAGATTCCCTGAGTAGCGGCGAGCGAAAGGGGAGGAGCCCAAGCGGGTAGCATAGTATATTAGTGGAAGCGTTCAGGAAAGTCGCACTATAGAGGGTGAAAGTCCCGTACACGAAAGTATATTATGTGGAAGCTTATAGAGTAGGGCGGGACACGTGATATCCTGTCTGAAGAAGGGGGGACCATCCTCCAAGGCTAAATACTCCTGATTGACCGATAGTGAACCAGTACCGTGAGGGAAAGGCGAAAAGAACCCCGGGAGGGGAGTGAAATAGACCCTGAAACCGTGTACGTACAATCAGTGGGAGCATATATCATTAGATATGTGTGACTGCGTACCTTTTGTATAATGGGTCAGCGACTTATATTCTGTAGCAAGGTTAACCGAATAGGGGAGCCGAAGGGAAACCGAGTATTAACTGTGCGTTAAGTTGCAGGGTATAGACCCGAAACCCGGTGATCTAGCCATGGGCAGGTTGAAGGTTGGTTAACACTAACTGGAGGACCGAACCGACTAATGTTGAAAAATTAGCGGATGACCTGTGGCTGGGGGTGAAAGGCCAATCAAACCGGGAGATAGCTGGTTCTCCCCGAAAGCTATTTAGGTAGCGCCTCATGAGTAACTGTTGGGGGTAGAGCACTGTTTCGGCTAGGGGGCCATCCCGGCTTACCAACCCGATGCAAACTCCGAATACTGACAAGTTTAATCATGGGAGACACACGGCGGGTGCTAACGTTCGTCGTGAAGAGGGAAACAACCCAGACCGCCAGCTAAGGTCCCAAAGTCATAGTTAAGTGGGAAACGAAGTGGGAAGGCTTAGACAGCTAGGATGTTGGCTTAGAAGCAGCCATCATTTAAAGAAAGCGTAATAGCTCACTAGTCGAGTCGGCCTGCGCGGAAGATGTAACGGGGCTAAAACTATGCACCGAAGCTGCGGCAGTGCACGTAAGTGCATTGGGTAGGGGAGCGTTCTGTAAGCCGTAGAAGGTATGTTGTGAGGCATGCTGGAGGTATCAGAAGTGCGAATGCTGACATAAGTAACGATAAAGCGGGTGAAAAGCCCGCTCGCCGGAAGACCAAGGGTTCCTGTCCAACGTTAATCGGGGCAGGGTGAGTCGACCCCTAAGGAGAGGCCGAAGGGCGTATCTGATGGGAAACGGGTTAATATTCCCGTACTGGCTATAACTGCGATGGGGGGACGAAGAAGGCTAGGTTATCCACCTGTTGGATGGTGGTTTAAGCGTGTAGGGGTGTGATTAGGCAAATCCGGTCACTGAGACCCTGAGGCGTGATGACGAGCTACTAAGGTAGTGAAGTAATTGATGCCAAGCTTCCAGGAAAATCCTCTAAGCTTCAGGTTATAGGTAATCGTACCCGAAACCGACACAGGTGGTCAGGTAGAGAATACTCAGGCGCTTGAGAGAACTCGGGTGAAGGAACTAGGCAAAATGGTGCCGTAACTTCGGGAGAAGGCACGCTGATGGTAATTGAACTCCCACGCGGATGTAGGTGAAATCAGTCGAAGATACCAGCTGGCTGCAACTGTTTAATAAAAACACAGCACTGTGCAAACACGAAAGTGGACGTATACGGTGTGACGCCTGCCCGGTGCTGGAAGGTTAATTGATGGGGTTATGCGAATGCAGAAGCTCCTGATCGAAGCCCCAGTAAACGGCGGCCGTAACTATAACGGTCCTAAGGTAGCGAAATTCCTTGTCGGGTAAGTTCCGACCTGCACGAATGGCGTAATGATGGCCAGGCTGTCTCCACCCGAGACTCAGTGAAATTGAATTTGCCGTGAAGATGCGGTGTACCCGTGGCAAGACGGAAAGACCCCGTGAACCTTTACTATAGCTTGACAGTGAACATTGAGCCTTAATGTGTAGGATAGGTGGGAGGCAAAGAAGCATGCACGCCAGTGTGTGTGGAGTCGACCTTGAAATACCACCCTTTAATGTTTGATGTTCTAACCTATACTTCTGAATCGAGGTAAGGGACACTGTCTGGTGGGTAGTTTGACTGGGGCGGTCTCCTCCCAAAGAGTAACGGAGGAGCACGAAGGTTAGCTAATCCTGGTCGGACATCAGGAGGTTAGTGCAATGGCAAAAGCTAGCTTGACTGCGAGAGTGACGGCTCGAGCAGGTACGAAAGTAGGTCATAGTGATCCGGTGGTTCTGAATGGAAGGGCCATCGCTCAACGGATAAAAGGTACTCCGGGGATAACAGGCTGATACCGCCCAAGAGTTCATATCGACGGCGGTGTTTGGCACCTCGATGTCGGCTCATCACATCCTGGGGCTGAAGTAGGTCCCAAGGGTACGGCTGTTCGCCGTTTAAAGAGGTACGCGAGCTGGGTTTAGAACGTCGTGAGACAGTTCGGTCCCTATCTGCCATGGGCGTAGGAAAATTGAGAGGGTTTGCTTCTAGTACGAGAGGACCGAAGTGAACGCACCGCTGGTGTTCGGGTTGTGATGCCAATTGCATTGCCCGGTAGCTACGTGCGGAATAGATAAGTGCTGAAAGCATCTAAGCACGAAACTAGCCTTAAGATGAGTTTTCCCTGAAGAGATTCAGTAAGGTTCGTTTGAGACTAAGACGTAGATAGGTCAGGTGTGTAAGTGTAGTGATACATTGAGCTAACTGATACTAATGAACCGAGAGTCTTAACCTTACAACTCGGAGTTGTTTTGTGATTACGTGAAGAGAAGCGTTTGATGACTAAGTCATCGAAATTGGATTAAATGTTGATTGAGTGGTTTGTTCCGAATTGAGAGATTGGTGTTATTATGAGATAATGAGCACTGATTGTAGAAGAGAAAAGAATATGTCTGGCGGTAATAGCGCGGTGGTCCCACCTGACCCCATGCCGAACTCAGAAGTGAAACGCCGTAGTGCCGATGGTAGTGTGGGTATTACCCATGTGAGAGTAGGGTGCCGCCAGACTTTTTAAATTATAGAGAGCCCAGCAGAGATGCTGGGCTTTTTTATGTCTATTAATTATCTTTAGAACAAGCCTTGCTATATAAAAGAATAAATACGCTTGGAATGTGAATAAATAATAATCACAATATTTAAGGAGTATAAAAAATAACTTATTTATTAGTATATTTATTCGATTAATATCATTTTACTATTTATTTATTCTTGTATGTATGAAACAATTTAGTCATATAAAAATAGATTTTTGAGGTAGTCAGTGATCGACAATGATGGCTACCGTCCAAATGTAGGAATAGTTATTTGTAACCAGCATGGCCAAGTACTTTGGGCCCGTCGTTTTGGGCAAAATTCTTGGCAATTTCCTCAGGGCGGAATAAAACAAAACGAAACTCCTGAGCAGGCGATGTTTCGTGAACTAAATGAAGAAGTAGGGTTATTACCAAAAGATGTAAAAATTTTATCTGTTACTAATGGTTGGTTGCGGTATAAATTACCTAAACGAATGATAAGATGGGAAAATCAACCTGTATGTATCGGACAAAAGCAGAAGTGGTTTTTATTACAACTAATCTCTGACACATCGGTAATTAACCTTAACATGTCCCCAAATCCTGAATTTGATGATTGGAAATGGGTAAATTATTGGTATCCTATACGACAAGTTATAGCTTTCAAGCGTGATGTATATAGAAAAGCAATGAAAGAATTCTCATTGTTTGTTTTTTCGATACAGTCTGAAATAGAGATTTCATCAATAAATAATTCTAAAAAGAAACGATTTAATTCCTTTGTTCATAAACGTAAAAATAAAAAGCGTATAAAAAAATGAATCAATATTTAAAATTTCCTAATTTTGATCCAATTGTCTTTTCAATTGGCCCAATATCACTTCATTGGTACGGTGCAATGTATTTGTTTGGTGTGCTTGGCGCATTTTACTTGGCTAAGCGTCGAGTGGACAAATCAAATAATCAATGGACATTGCAACAGGTAGAAAATTTATTATTTTGGGGGTTTTTAGGCCTTTTTATTGGAGGAAGATTGGGGTATGTATTTTTTTACAATTTTGCTACTTTTATTAAAAACCCTATAGTGTTATTTAAAGTCTGGGAAGGAGGCATGTCCTTTCATGGTGGTTTGATTGGGGCAATTTTTGTTATTGCTATTTTTGCTAAAAAGGCAAACAAAACTTTTATGCAAGTGGGAGATTTTGTTGCTCCTCTTGTACCTATTGGATTGATGTTTGGAAGATTTGGTAATTTTATTAATGGAGAGCTTTGGGGAAGAGTAACTAACTTGCCTATTGGTATGCTATTTCCGACTTCTTCTTATGCTGATTTTAAATTTGTACAATCTCATCCTGAATGGTTTTCGCTTTATTCAAAGCTAAATGGCATTTTACCTAGGCACCCGTCGCAAATTTATGAAATGGTATTTGAAGGAATAGTACTGTTTATTATTTTAAATATTTTTATTCGAAAACCAAGACCTACTGGTGCTGTATCTGGGGTATTTTTATTTTGCTATGGTTTATTTAGATTTGTTATAGAATTTTTTCGACAACCAGATGAGCAGTTAGGCTTATTTTTAAATATTATCAGTATGGGACAAATATTATGTCTACCAATGATTATTGGTGGTATTTTAATTCTTTTATTTTCGTATAGATTTAATAATAAGGCAAAAACACGATGAAACAATATTTAGTATTAATGAAAAAAATTTTAGATGAAGGTATACCTAAGTTAGATCGGACGAGTACTGGAACGTTATCTATTTTTGGTCACCAAATGCGATTTAATTTACAAGATGGTTTTCCGTTAGTCACAACAAAAAAATGTCATTTTCGCTCAATTATTCACGAGTTATTGTGGTTCTTAAAAGGCGATACCAATATTAAATATTTACAAGATAATAAAGTAACCATCTGGGATGAATGGGCTGATGAAAATGGTAATTTAGGCCCAATTTATGGTAAACAATGGCGTGCATGGGGGGCTAGTGATGGTCGCCAAATCGATCAAATATCGCAATTGATTTCACAAATTAAAAATGATCCTAATTCTCGACGTATAATTGTTTCTGCTTGGAATGTTGGAGAGCTCGATCAAATGGCATTAGCTCCATGCCATGCATTTTTCCAATTTTATGTCGCAGGAGGTAAGTTGTCTTGTCAACTTTACCAGCGTTCATGTGATGTTTTTTTAGGATTACCATTCAATATTGCTAGCTATTCATTGTTGGTTCATATGATTGCACAACAGTGTGATTTAGACGTCGGGGATTTTGTTTGGACTGGAGGGGATACCCATCTTTATTCTAATCATATGGAACAAGCACAATTACAATTAGGTCGTAAACCAAGAAAATTACCAAAATTGGTGATTAGACGTAAACCTCCTACTATATTTGATTATAAATTTGAGGATTTTGATATTATTAACTATGATCCTTATCCTGCAATTAAAGCACCTGTTGCTATTTAACATTAAAAAAATAGAGAAATAATGAGAGCTAATTCAATAAACTTTTATTTTCTTTATTTTAACCATTATATTAATTGCAGAAAATCGTCAAAACTCCTAGAACGATTGGTTCTATTTTTTCTGTGGATTAATAACAGAATGGCATATAATAACTAACTTTGTTTAAATAAATGATTAAAGTTAATATGAGTCAACATCAGGGAATTCAACCAGAATTTACTAAACGTTTATTGCATCCACGTTATTGGATAACGTGGTTTTGCATCGGTATTTTATATCTAATTGTTTTATTACCATATCCGATTATTTATTACTTAGGAAAAGGTTTAGGATTATTTTCAATGAAATTAATTGGTAAACGCAAGGAAACTGCAAGGCAAAATCTGAAACTTTGTTTTCCCGAAAAAACACAACAAGAACTTGAACGGCTATTGCGTGAAAACTTTATATCGACTGGGTTAGCAATATTTGAAACGGGTATGGCTTGGTTTTGGTCAGATAGGAGACTTGCCAAAATTTCCTCTATTGTTGGTGATTCTCACATTACACAAATACAACAATCAGGGCAAGGCGTATTACTTATTGGTATACATTTTTTAACCCTAGAGTTAGGTGCTCGAATTTTGGGAATGAGTCATCCTGGAGTTGGTGTTTACAGACCTAACGATAATCCTGTCATGGATTACATACAGCTTAAAGGGCGTTTAAAATCAAATAAATACATGATTGATCGTTATAATACAAAAGGTATGATTCGAGCATTAAAAGATGGTGAATTACTTTGGTATGCACCGGATCATGATTATGGTCCCAAAAATAGTGTATTTGCACCTCTATTTTCAGTAGAAAAAGCTGCAACAACTGTTGGTACTCGGATATTAGTTAAACTTGGACAGCCTGCAATTATTCCTTTTACACCTAAGCGCGAGAAAAATCGATGTTATACTGTTTATGTTACATCTGAGCTCAAGGGCTATCCAGTTGACGATGATATACTTGCTGCAACATTTATGAATAAAGCAATTGAAAACGAAATTTTAAGAGCTCCTGAACAATACATGTGGTTACACCGACGATTCAAAACTCGCCCAAAAGGTGAGGCTCCTTTATATACAGATAACGTACAGTCTGATTAGTATAGATATCTTTTATAGTATTGGAGAAATAATCAAAAAACAATTATGCAAAAGTTAAACAAAATTATTTTATATTGTCGTTCTGGATTTGAAAAAGAATGCGCAGCAGAGATTACAGATAGAGCTGCGCAAAAAAATATATTTGGATTTGCCAAAGTCAAAGACAATGAAGGGTATGCTATTTTTGAATGTTATCAAAGCGAAGATGCTCAAATATTAATAAAAGAATTAGCTTTTCGAACACTCATTTTTGCACGACAAATGTTTATAGTAGGCGATATGCTTGCTAATTTGCCAACAAAAGATCGTATTTCCCCTATAATTGATGTTCTAACGGGGTGTATTGATAAAGCAGGTGATTTGAGAGTCGAGATCCCCGATACTAATGAAGGTAAAGAATTGACTGGATTTTGTCGTAAGTTTACTGTCCCACTTCGTCAGGCATTACGAAATAAACAAATTTTATCAAAAATTCACGACGCATCAAAACCAGTTATCCATCTGTTTTTTATTAATAACAATAGTTGTTATGTTGGTTATTCTTATAATCAAAATAACTCCCCATTTTATATGGGAATACCTAGACTAAGGTTTCCAAATGATGCACCAAGCCGTTCTACTTTAAAACTGGAAGAAGCTTTTCATATCTTCATTCCCTATGAGGAATGGGATGAGCGACTAAAAAGTGGGTTAAATGCAGTTGACTTGGGGGCTTCTCCTGGAGGTTGGACATATCAACTAGTTAAACGTAGCATGATAGTTTATGCTATTGATAATGGCACAATGAATTCGAAATTAATGGAGACGGGACAAGTCAAACATTATCGTGAAGATGGCTTCAAATTTGAACCCAAAAAACATAATATTTACTGGTTGGTTTGTGATATGGTTGAAAAACCATCTAAAGTGACGGAATTAATTACTAAATGGCTTATTAGTGGTTGGTGTAGAGAGGCTATTTTTAATCTTAAACTTCCGATGAAAAAACGTTATGAGGAAGTAAAACAAAATCTACAATTGCTGAATGAAAAATTAAATAACAAACATATTAACGTTCAAATTCAAGCTAAGCAGCTTTATCATGATCGGGAAGAAGTCACGGTTCATGTTCAACGAATTTGGGGATAACAATTTACAAGAGAAATAGGTATGAATTTAAAATGCTCCATTTATGCCATGTTAATATTGGCATTATTTACACTTTTAGTAGGATGTACTGGAACTTTTTCAAATAAATTTTCTGATTTTGATGATAGTAAAGATTCGAAATACTATCTTTTACAAGTTGAATCTAGTTCAGGAACGGCAAAAATAAATTGGCAATTATTAGCTATTCGTGCCTTGATTAAAGAAAATAAGCTTTCCCAGGCAAATACATTATTATCTAAATTACCTTCTGATCTAAATGTAGAGCAGTTAAATGAAAAATTACTATCACAAGGTGAACTTGCTATAAAAAAAGGAAAATCATTTAGAATTAATCAATTATCTATTGAAGATTTAAACCCATCTCAACTATATCGTTATTACACAATCAAATTATCAATAGATAACAAAAATGAAAACTTAAATGCTCAATCTCATGATTACGTTGAACTAGAAAAATATGCATCTAAAAATCAGAAAAAACAAATACTCAATAGTACATGGGATTTCTTTAGTAAATTACAAGCTCAACAAATCCATCAGATAACAATTCTTGAAAGTGAAACAACTTTACAAGGTTGGATTGAGTTAAGTTATGTTTATCAAAATAATAGTAAAATATCTCAAGTACAAGAAGATGATACCGCTGAAACGATGGAAGCAAAATTTCAGCAACAAAAAGATTCATTAAAAAGAGCTATTCAAGATTGGGCTATACGGTATTCAGACCATCCAGCTAAAGGTATATTACCAGTATTAACAGGAGAGCAAACGCTTTCCGTTGATGTAAATGCAAAAAAAGTTGCATTATTATTACCGCTAAAAGGTTCTTCTAGTATATTTGGTGAAATTATTCGTCAGGGATATTTAGATGCAATAAAGATTTATCCAAAAGAGCCTCAACAAAATGTTATTGTATTGGATACTACTAGCGCCTCTATTGATGCCCTTATTCAGCAAGCTCAAGAACAAAATGTTGAATTAATTGTTGGCCCTTTGCTAAAAAGCGATGTTACAAAAATTAAACAATTAGCTTTAAGTACTCCCATTTTGGCTCTAAATAAAGTTGATAAAAGTACAAGCAACTCTAATAAAATATGCTACTTTGCACTATCTCCAGAAGATGAAGCTAGAGATGCTGCGAATCATATTTATGCACAAAATAAATTAAGACCTTTATTATTAGTTCCCCAGAGCGAATTAGGTCAACGAGTTGCTCAAAGTTTTGCAGAACAATGGTCTCAAGTATCAGCGAATAGTTCACAAACATATGTGCAATATTTTGGTAATGCTAAAGCATTAAGTGCTGACATGAATCACAATATAGGTATCAAACTTCTTGGCAACCCTATTATCCTTAATGAAACGTCTGTAGTACCAGAAGGGGAATCAGACGAATTTGATGCTGTATATATATATTCTTCGTATGATGAATTAATGCTTATCAAACCTATGCTTGATATGGGGGCAAACAAACCTATTGGCAACTCATCATCTTCTGAGATTGCACTCTATTCAAGCTCTAAAAGCCATGTTGCCAATGCATCTGATGATTTTTATTATGACATGAATCAAACCGACTATGCAGAAATTCCTTTAATCATAAATCAGCTAAATTTTCCCATTGATATTCCAGATAATATACAAAAAGATTATTCATTAATGCGTTTTTATGCTATGGGAGTTGATGCTTGGCGACTTGCTAACCGTTTTAATCAATTAGATTCTTATGAACCTAATTTCTTAGATGGTCTGACAGGTAAGCTATCAACAAATAATCTTTGCGAAGTAACACGTGCATTATCTTGGCAGCAATATACATACGGTTCAGCTAAGTCTAATTCGAAGAATGAATAAAAAACAAATTGGTGAGCATTATGAAAATATTGCTTGCCAGTACTTAATTAAGCAAGGACTTAAACTTATTGCAAAAAATAGTCAATATCGCTATGGTGAGCTTGATCTAATCATGCAAGATAAAAAATGTTTGGTCTTCATTGAGGTGCGTTATCGGAAAAATGCTAATTTTGGTCATGCAGAAATGACTGTAACACTCAGTAAACAGACCAAAATTAAACAAGCGGCTCAACTTTGGATGGTAGCACAAAATTTAAATATTGAAGAAACAGAGTTTAGATTTGATGTTTTTGCCATTACTGGTAAAAACCAACAATGGATTATCAATGCGTTTTAATATTTTTTTAGGTGAAAACGTGCAAGATTTAATTAAAAATTACTTTACAGAAAGTATACAAACACAAATTGTGATGGCTGAATCATTGGGATTCTCAATTGAAAAAGCCGCTAAAATTATTGTTGAAGGTTTGCTTAGTGGCAATAAAATTATGAGCTGTGGTAATGGTTCTTCTGCTGCTAATGTGCAAAGTTTTACTTCACGATTGATTACTAGCATTGCTATAGAAAGACCAAGTATTCCTGCTTTAGCATTAGTATCTGATAACGTTTTATTAAGTGCCATTGTTAATCATGAAGAAATTTATGCCCGCCAAATTCAGGCATTAGGTCAACAAGGTGATATTTTAATTGTAGCAACTTGCCAAGGTAAAAGCCGAGCAATTATCCGCGCTGTTCAAGAAGCGGTAATTAAAGATATGAAAATTGTTGCATTAACAGCATTTGATGGTGGTGAAGTTATTGGTTTATTGGGACAAAATGATATCGAAATTAGAATTCCATCTTATAAAAAAGTCATGGCTTATGAAATGCATGCTATGATTTTAAACTGTTTATGTCAATTGATTGAAAATAATCTATTTAATCACGCTGAATAAATAGAAATAAAAATAGTTTTGTTCTGCCTTAATAATGAATATTATGCTACAATTATAAGCTGTTTTAATGAATTAAATTATTAAGAGAATTTGGTGTTATGACCGAACTAGCCAAAGAAATAACCCCCGTTAATATCGAGGATGAACTAAAATCCTCATATCTTGATTATGCAATGTCAGTTATTGTTGGTCGTGCGTTACCAGATGTGCGCGATGGTTTAAAGCCTGTACATAGACGTGTTTTATTTGCAATGCATGAAGCTGGATATGATTGGAATAAACCTTATAGGAAGTCTGCTCGTGTTGTTGGGGATGTAATCGGTAAATACCATCCACATGGTGATTCAGCAGTTTATGACACAATTGTACGTATGGCTCAACCATTCTCATTACGTTATATGTTGGTTGACGGACAAGGAAATTTTGGTTCTGTTGATGGTGATTCAGCTGCAGCAATGCGTTATACCGAAATTCGAATGCAAAAATTTGCCGGAGCATTATTAACTGATCTTGATAAAGAGACTGTTGATTTCTCGCCAAACTATGATGGATCAGAAATGATTCCTGATGTGCTACCAACTCGTATTCCAAATTTATTAATTAATGGTTCTTCAGGAATTGCAGTTGGTATGGCAACTAATATTCCTCCTCACAATCTCTCTGAAGTTATCAATGGTTGCTTGGCTTTTATTGAAGACGAAAATATTTCAGTCGATGGTTTAATGAAGTATATCCATGGGCCAGATTTTCCAACAGCAGCATTAATTAATGGTCGAAAAGGTATTGAAAATGCATATCGCACAGGTCGTGGTATTATTTATATTCGCTCTAAAGCTACCATAGAAGTTGATGATCATAGTGGACGTGAGACCATTATTGTTAATGAGATACCGTATCAGGTTAATAAGAAAAAACTGATCGAAAAAATTGCAGAATTAGTTAAAGATAAAAAAATAGAAGGTATTTCGGCATTACGTGATGAATCAGATAAAGACGGTATGCGTATTGTTATTGAAATAAAACGTGATGCGGTTGGTGAAGTTGTTTTAAATAACCTTTTTTCTTTAACTCAATTACAAGTTTCATTTGGTATTAATATGGTCGCCTTGTATAAGGGGCAACCTAAGTTGTTAAATTTACGTGAGATGATTGAAGCTTTTATTCTTCATCGCCGTGAAGTTGTAACTCGTCGAACCATTTATGAATTACGCAAAGCACGCGAACGAGCTCATGTATTAGAAGGTTTGGCAATCGCACTTGCCAATATTGATCCTATCATTGAGCTCATTCGTGCTGCTGCAACACCTAGTGAAGCAAAAACTAAATTATTGAGCCAAGCTTGGCAACTTGGAAATGTTGCTGCCATGCTAGAAAAAGCAGGTAATGATGCAGCTAGACCAGAAGATTTAGCTCCAGAGTTTGGTATTTATGATGGACGTTATTATTTATCAGAAGCACAAGCTCAAGCGATTTTAGATCTCCGCTTACACCGCTTAACCGGCCTTGAACATGAAAAAATTCTTGATGAATACAAAGAATTATTGCTTCAAATTGGTGAATTACTGCATATTTTAGCCAGCTCAGAACGTTTAATGGAAGTAATTCGTGAAGAATTAGAAAGCGTTCGAGAACAATTCCAAGATGCTAGACGAACAGAAATTACAGCGAGCAGTGCAGATATTAATATTGAAGATCTTATTGCTCAAGAAGATGTGGTCGTTACTCTTTCCCATCAAGGTTATGTAAAATATCAACCACTTTCAGATTATGAAGCTCAACGACGTGGTGGTAAAGGTAAATCTGCCACTAAAATTAAAGAAGAAGACTTTGTCGAAAAACTATTAGTTGCCAATACTCATGATACGATTCTTTGCTTCTCAAGTCGAGGTCGATTATATTGGATGAAAGTTTACCAATTGCCCGAAGCCAGCCGAGGTTCTCGAGGTCGTCCAATTATTAATTTGTTACCTCTTGAAGAAAAAGAACGAATCACTGCAATCTTACCTGTTCGAGAATTTGATGATGAACATTGCGTATTTATGGCTACAGCACAAGGTACAGTTAAGAAAACATCTTTAATTGAGTTTAGTCGTCCACGAAGTGGCGGTATTATTGCGATTAATTTGCGCGATGATGATGAGTTAATCGGCGTTGATTTAACTAGCAATGATCTTTCAGCTATTGTTGATGATGAAGAACTTTATGATGATGCCATTGTTGAAGAGATTGACTCAGAAGATGATAACCTGATTGGTGAAATCTCAACGACTGAAGATATTATGTTATTCTCTGCTAATGGTAAAGTTGTTCGTTTCCCAGCCAATAAAGTTCGTTGTATGGGCAGAACGGCTGCAGGTGTACGTGGCATAAAACTTGATAGTGATGATAAAGTGGTTTCATTAATTGTACCTAGAGGTAACGGTGCAATTCTAACTGCAACTCAAAATGGATATGGTAAACGCACACAGCAAGAACTATACCCAACCAAATCAAGGGCAACTAAAGGTGTTATTTCAATCAAAGTTAGTGAGCGAAATGGTACTGTTGTTGGCGCAGTTCAAGTTGATGAAACCGATCAAATCATGCTAATCACAGATGGAGGAACACTTGTTCGTACTCGTGTTTCAGAGGTAAGTATTGTTGGCCGTAACACTCAAGGTGTCATGCTTATTCGAACAGCTGACAATGAAAAAGTTGTCGGGTTACAACGAATAGCCGAAACAGAAGATGACGCAAGTGAATCGGAGGTATCGGAAAATAATGAACGGGCTGATTCACATCAGGAATACGAAGATTAATTATTTAATAATTTAAAAGGATTAGTCTTGCTAATCCTTTTTTATTTTAAGAACCGTGAGAAGGAATAGTATTAGATGTCATTTTTTATAAAAAAAATCTTAACAAATCTTGCATGGCAGATTTTGATTGCTTTAATTTTAGGGATCGCGGTGGGTGCTTATTTATATGAACTCTCTATTCCTAGCCATCCTTTACACTCTTATTATCAATTTTCGATAATTAATATTTTCCAACCAGCGGGCGATATCTTTATCCATTTAATTAAAATGATTGTATTGCCTATTATACTTAGCACATTAACTTTGGGTATTGCAGGTATTGGTGGTTCGAAACGATTAGGGGCACTAGGTTTAAAAACAATAGTTTATTTTGAGATTATTACAACTATTGCTATTTTATTAGGTCTTTGCTGGGGAAATATTTTTGCGCCTGGAGTGGGGATTGATCTTTCAACACTTGCTGTAGCAGATGTCAGCAAATATGAAAAAGCAGCAGGAGAATTAAGTGGAAAACCTCATGGTTTAATTGTTATGATTCTTGATATGATTCCTGCTAATATCTTTAAAGCTATGGCGGACGGTGCTGTTTTACCTGTAATTTTCTTTTGTGTCTTTTTTGGTCTTGGCTTAATGTCTTTGCCAGATAAACAACGTGAACCTTTTCTTTTCTTTTTAAAAGTAGTTTCTGATACCATGTTTAAGGTAACTAATATGATAATGCGTTATGCACCTATTGGTGTTTTTGCACTTATCACGGTAACGATTGCTAAATATGGATTTGAATCTCTACTTCCATTACTTAAATTAATTTTAACCATCTATTCGGCAATGGTTATTTTTACGCTAGTGGTATTAGGATTTGTTTGTAAACTTTGCAAGTTTAATATTTTTACATTATTAAAAATATTGAAAGAAGAATTAGTGATCGCATTTTCTACGGCAAGTTCTGAAACTGCATTGCCTAAAATAATTGAAAAAATGGAAGCTTATGGAGCACCAAAATCGATAACTAGTTTTGTTATTCCTACAGGCTATTCATTTAATCTCGATGGTTCAACACTTTATCAAAGTATTACTGTTATCTTTTTAGCACAGTTATTCCATATAGATTTAACTATTTTGGATCAGGTTATTATTGTTATCACCTTAATGATTGCATCTAAAGGGATTGCCGGTGTGCCTGGCGCTTCAATCCTTGTTTTATCAGCAACACTAGGCAGTGTTGGTATTCCTCTTGAAGGGATTGGCTATATTATGGGGGTAGAACGTATTTTAGATATGGGGAGAACAGTAGTTAATGTGGTTGGTAATGCACTTGCAGCAATTGTTATTGCACGTTGGGAACATGTTTTTGACGATAAAAAAGCAAGGGCTTATGAACATCAGTATTTGAAATAATAAAATAATTATGTAGATTAATTTATTCAAAAAAACTACTTGTTTATCAGGTAGTTTTACGCAAAACATATATTATAGATATTAGAAATATTTTGTCATATCAATTTCAACTTTCACTCTATCATGGTTACTCATCAGAAAAAATGGACTTTGTAATGTCTTCTTTTGTCATAAAGAGGAACTTAATTGCATAACTTAGTTGTTTAATATTTGCAAAAGCTTTTTCTATATTACTTACCTCTAAAGTAAAAAGTTCGATACCATAATTATTTATAGTTGAGGGAATTATGTCAGGTAAGTGTGATATGGCTTTAAATTAAGATGACAAGCTAAACGTTATAATAACCCCTGTTCTGATGAAATTCTTCATAAGGATTAAATTATATCTCCTCATTGAATGAATATAAAACACTAAAATAAGTAACATAATTTTCTACGTTAGTCTTGTACTTACTATGGGGTATTTACACTCCTTGCTTGCGCTAGGTTGTTAAAAAGATATAAATCTAACACTTCAGTTCGATAAGTCCGGTTAAATCGTTCAATGTAACCATTTTGATAAGGGCTACCGGGCTTTATATAATCAATGGCTATATCATTTGATTTAGCCCAGTTTATAAAGGTTTTTCCTGTAAATTCTGGTCCATTATCTACTCGTATTTTTAATGGATACCCATGATATTCAGCCAGTTTATCTAAGTAACGGGTGATCCTTCCTGCTGGTAAGCTTACTGCAATATCAATCCCTAACGCCTCACGATTAAAGTCATCGATGACATTGAATGTTCTAAAGCGACGCTGATTACGACTACTGTCACTCATAAAATCCATTGACCAACATTCACCTTGTTTATTGGGTGCTGATAGCCTTTCTGGGCTTCGTGGAGGAATGCGCTGTTTACGCTTTATCCTGAGATTAAGCTTTAATTCACAATACACCCGATATACCCGTTTATGATTCCATTTATAGCCGAGCTTTCTGATACGATTAAAGCATTTAGGAAAGCCCCAGCGCAAATGCCGGTCAGTGATAGCATTCAACACCGAAATAATCACTGAATCATCCGGTAACTTAGGTTTATAATAGTAAGCACAACGGCTTAAGCCAACAATGGCACAACTCATAGTAATAGTAACTGAATGATTTTGTTGTAGTTGCTGTGCCCACGTTTTACGTGCCTTTGTGGGCACTAAAGCTTTTTTATGATTTCTTCCTGAAGCTGGGATTTTAAGCTCAGTTCGGCAAACATCTGCTTAAGCTTGAGATTTTCAGCCTCCAGCTCCTTTAAGCGTTTGATATCCGAAGTTTCCATTCCGCCGTATTTTTCTCGCCATTTATAGAAAGTTGAATTACCCATGCCATATTTACGGCACAGTTCTTTAACCGGAATACCCGCTTCAGCTTCTTTTAAAATAGCGACGATTTGATGTTCAGTCATTTTTTTCATAATTAAATCCCCTTTTCTTTTATCATAGAGAATTTTCTACTTTTTTGCTGTACTATTTTAGGGGATAGTTACACGCTGTCTCTATTTTTTTAAAACCTGTGATAACCATTATATCAATCAAAAATTTACAAAACTTACCGAGAGAGAGATAACCTTTAATTGAGATATAGTATTTAGCGATTCAAAAGATAGAAACTAAAAGTTTTAGTAATTTAGGGGAACCAACTTATGAATTTTTAGAGGTTATTTTAGTGATGAGGTATAAAAAATCCGTTATTTCCCTATAAGTTAATATTGCTATTTATGACTAATGCTAGATGCTTGTAAGATAAAGAAAAATAGGTGTATTTTATTGAAAATTTTGATAAATTTTTCCAGAAGTTGATAAAAAACCCAGCAAATGCTGGGTTTTCTTATTTATTTGATAACTATTTAATTTTAGCTTCTTTATAAATAACATGTTGACGAACTACAGGATCGTATTTTTTGATCTCCATTTTTTCAGGCATAGTTCTTTTATTTTTGCTAGTGGTATAAAAATGACCTGTACCAGCAGAAGAAACTAATCTGATTTTTTCGCGTACACCTTTAGCCATGATATGGTTTCCTTATTAGTACTTTTCACCACGGGCACGAAGTTCAGCTAGAACTGCATCAATACCCTTTTTATCGATAATTCGCATACCTTTAGCAGATACACGCAATTTTACAAAACGTTTCTCGCTCTCAATCCAAAAACGGTGAGTTTGAAGATTTGGTAGAAAACGACGTTTAGTAGCATTCATCGCATGAGAACGATTATTTCCTACTAAAGGGCCTTTTCCTGTTACTTGGCATACTCGTGACATGTCAATAATTCTCCGAAATTTCTATGCTTAAGCCTTGGGCGTAATATGTTAATGGAATTAACCTCGTCAGGCTTTTAGTTTGCTGCAGTTCTATCTGAGAAGCAGTCTAACCTCTCACACTACACCCACGATAATGAGGTAGCGAAGTATACGCTGTTATGCACAAATTCTCAAGTATTATCTTATGTAAGCATAAAATAAGTTTAAGAGTATAAAATTTAAATAAGATATAAGTATTGTGTTAGTCGAAAATTCTCCTACATTGCCATTTGTATAAATTAATAAAAAGAGTTTAATAAAATGAATTTAAAATAGTTAAAATTTTCAAGGAACTTAAAAAAGTCAATATTACATATTAAATTAATAATATTTTTCAATCAGTAAACCAAAGTTCAGTCACTAAATTTGAGAATTTCAAAAAGAATTAACCAGTATTTTCGGTAAATTCATTGAATCTTCTTCTATTTATAGTTCTAATTATATTTGCAAAATAATGAAAGCATTTTTGCTTCTCTTTTTATCTGGAGATGTCACAAAATATTATTGAAACCTTAAAGATAAAAATATGAAATAGATATTTATTTAAATTGATAAGATAAGTCTGATGTTTACCATAAAAAATTAAATAACAAAAATCATGCTTTATCTAAATGCACAAGCTTGATTTAAAAGAACTGATTCATGAAAAACTTATTTCTTTCACAGTAAAGAAGTAGTATGAACAGTGCGATTGATAACATGTTAAGTAAGCCTAGTTGTAACCAAATATTGTCTGTCATGTTGAAATGGAAAGTTCCTTGATGGATTTCTGTATCAATAAATTATGGTGTTGGTATTATACCTAAAACACTTATTCGAAAGAATTTAATGCTACTTTTGTTCCTATGAAAAAAAGTTATTAAAAGTATATTGTTATTATAACAATGAAAAATAAGCAGTTATTATCTGTTTTTTAAAAATTTTATCATTTCTTAATTAAGTATATTTGGGTGCTATATTGGGGCACTAAATTATTCTATGATAGTTACATTGTCAAAAAAGGTTTTATTGAATGATAATTAAAAGTTACCATTTGTACTAATTCAATAATGTATGGACTACTTTTAATTACGATATGAAAATATTGTTATTTATAAGGTAATTTTTAATAAAAAGTCATTTCTGTGTTAAAGTCTAAGTTATTTCCTATATATTAAACAATTGAATATAAAATAAATTTTTAAATTAAACTTTTTCCAAAAAATGATTTAATTTTAAAATAAATATGCTTTAATACTTTGATCAAGATTTTTTCTATTCAGTTTTTCATGTTTTATTTTCTAACTTTAAAGGAGATTATATGAATCAGTTCACGCCATATAGTATATACGGTATTATCGGTTATCCTCTAGGGCATAGTTTGAGCCCACTAATTCACACAATATCATTTCAAGATCATGGTATTCCAGCAGTTTTAGTCCCATTCACAATTCCTCCAGAAGAAATTGCTACATTTTTTAACGCAGCAAAATTATTAAATATTCAGGGGTTATGTGTCACTATTCCTCATAAACAAACTATCATTCCATATTTAGATGAAGTGAGTGAGCATGTAAAAAAAGCTGGAGCGGCTAATTTAGTCTACTGGGATGGTGATAAGCTTTGTGGTGATAATACTGATATTGTCGGTTTTATGGAGCCTCTTCGAAACAAGAATCTGGGAGTTGAATATAAAAAAGTTTTATTACTTGGTGCTGGTGGAGCTGCGCGTGCTGCTGTTGTTGGATTACAAGATCTTGGTTATACCGATATTACTGTAACGGATATAGTGGATGCTTTGCCACAAGCATTAGCTGAAGAATTCAATCTTAAAACTGTTGCATGGCAAGAACGTAATAAAGTCGAAGCACAAATTATTGTTAATTCAACTCCACTTGGCATGGCAGGAAAGTTTGAAGATCAAACACCTTATGAAAAAGCATGGTTTAAAGGTAAAGGTTTGGCTTATGATATTGTTTATAACCCATATAATACTCGTTTTAGACAAGAAGCAGAAGAAGCTGGATGGGAGTCTATTTCTGGACGTGAAATGTTTATTGGTCAAGCTAATGCTCAATTTAAAATTTGGACAGGTAAAGATATTTCTAAAAGAGCAAAACAGGAAGTTATCAATGCTTTATCTGGAAAATAAATAATAATGACATGCACACTTAATAATACCTAATTAAATGTATTTTTAAGCTACGAAACAAATATGTTTTATTATCTTTGGATTTATTATTGAAAAAATGGTCTTAATAATTTATTTGATTGTATCAATCAAAATATAAAAAGAGCATTTATGACTAACTTAGAATTACAAGTATATCGTCGTATTCTTATGTTAAAAATATCTGAAATAAGTGAGTATATTGGTAAAACAGATGCTAAAACTTGACAGGTATGGGAAAAGGGCCGCAGTTCTTGCCCCAGATTTTGTTGTAACGGCAATGCTGGAATACGATTAGTTATTTTATAATGCATGAAGAATTTGAAAAGGCTAATCCTATCCTTGGTGCTATTCAATGGCGATTATATAAATCAATTGCCACCAAATTTTATTTTCGTAATTTAGAAAATCCATGTTAATTAATATAAAATATAATTGTAAATTTTTGAACATTCAAAAATTTTTAAATTGATTATGTAATTTTATCTTTACATTTTTAATAGAGTTATAGATTCATTTCATAAAAATGAAAGTATTTTATAATGTTTATTGATATATAAAATAATGATTGCAAAAATTAGAGTGAGTCACTAGCATAATCAACATATTTTGTAATCTGCAAATCTCAAAGGACCAAATATGAATAAAACAATTTTTTTAGTTGGTGCAAGAGCAGCAGGAAAAACAACAATGGGTAAGATGCTTGCTAACACACTATCATTTTCTTTCATAGATACAGATTACCATTTACTTGAAACCACCAAAAAAACTGTAGCCGAAATTGTCGAAAAAGAGGGCTGGGAAGGATTCAGAGCTAGAGAAAGTCAAGTGCTTATCGACACAGCCAAACCTAACTGTGTAATTGCAACTGGTGGGGGAATGGTGCTAGCTGACCATAACCGTGATTTTATGAAACAAAATGGCACCGTTATCTTTTTATTGGCATCTGCTGCAACGTTAACTGCTCGTTTAATGAAAGATCCTAATGTAGCACAACGTCCTTCATTAACAGGATTGTCTATTATTGATGAAATGGAAAAAATTCTAGCTGAAAGATTACCTTTATATCATGATGCCGCGCACCATGTGATTAATGTTGATCAAGATGAAAGCTTAGTTCTTGCTAAAATGCTTGAAATACTAAAAAGTTAACCAAGTTGTTTTTTCAATGCCTTTCTATAAAAAAGAATTAATTTTGAAATTATAATAAATTATTTTTTATTTGATTTAAAAATGTATTTTTTATTATAAATAGCTCTAGAATACATAAATAAGTGTGACGGATTTAAACGTTTAGCAATAAATTTATACTTATCACTTTCAGATTAATATTGATGCTTGTATATTGGATATAACTCAGGTTTTAAGTTTTTAATTTTAAATATAGGGCACGAAATGGATAATCGAAAAGTTAATCCTTATGGAATTGTTGGATCTATTTATGCAAATTATATTATTCAAAGTATTGCATTAATTGTGATTATGCAATTTTCTGTAGCTCTTTCAAAACAACTTAATACCGATATAGTTGGGCTTGGTTATGTTGCGTCAGGAATTGGCATTGGAAAAATACTTTTAATGTTTGTTGGTGGCGTGCTCTCTGATAAATTTGGCAGAAAGTTATTCATATACTTTGGTATGAGTTGTTACACGTTTTTTTTTATTGGAATGACTTTTTGCTCCAATATTCATATCGCTTTTTGTTTAGCGATTGCTGTAGGGGCTGGTAACTCTTTTTTAGATACAGGCTCAATGCCTGCTTTAACCGAATGTTTTCCAAATTCAGCAGGATCTGCTAGTGTACTAATTAAGGCGTTTATTTCTATTGGAACATTAGTTCTTCCTTTTATTGTCACTTTTTTCTATATTAACCGATTATGGCATGGTTGGGCATTTCTTGGTTTCGCGATTTATTTAATGATTAATGGCTTATTATTATTTCCTCAAAAGTTCCCAAATAAAGATACTACAATAATGGGTAGTGAAGGCTCAAAAAACTACTTCAAAGCTAAACCAAAATTCTTAATTGAAGGTATTTTTCTGATACTTATGGGATTCACAACAACAGCTACCTTTGTCATTATTTTACAATGGCTTCCTACTATCGCTATCAATGGTATTAATATGAGCGATCTCGATGCTAAACAGCTGATTAGTTATTATAGTACTGCATCTATTGCGTCGGTATTTTTTACGGCTTTTATTGTGAAACATTTATTAAAACCTATATTTTGCATTATCATTTTGCCTACATTATCAGCATTAGTATTAATCCTTTTTTACTTGAATATTTCATCATTAATGTGTGTTATCGCTGCTATTGGTATGGGATTTACCGCTGCAGGGGGAGTGCTTCAATTAACCTTGGTTGTTATGCAACAATTATTCCCAACTTGTAAAGGACTTGCTGTTGGATGTGTGTACACTTTTAGTGGTTTATCTTTTCTAGTGATTCCGCTAATAGTGCCAAAATTGGCTATGATAGATGTTAGCTATGTAATTTTAACTGATTTTTTCATTGCATTGTCAAGTATTGTGTTTGGTTTAATCGTATATTTTCGGTTCATTAAAGTTATTGATATCAAAAAAATTTAGAATGTAACATTAATAGGTGTTGAAGAATCATCCTATTTATTCAGTATTAAAAGAGTTTACTTATGCCAGAATAAATAAGATTAATTAGCAAAGTCCAACAAAGTGTGTATAGCTTTTGATGCTGTTCGGAGTATTGTTTATTATGGGGCATTATCGGATAAATTTGAGAGTAAATCATCTATTGCTTTTAGGTAGAGGGGATAGCTCAACGTTTTATGTCGGGACCTATCAAGTCCTAATGTAATCTTTTGCAAAATCACTGGATTGAGCATCAATATTAATTAAAGCTGTACTTGACGCTAGTCAATCTGTAGTGTCTTATCATTATAGTTGAATATGTATTTTATACTGTATTATTTTAAGCATAAATGTACTAATTGTGCTTAAAATATCACTGCTAAATCATAAAAATTTTCCTAGCGGTAAGAAAAAATATTTATAAACTATTTAAAGTAATACGAAGAATTTAAAGAAAAAATAGAAGGTTGAGATAGAAAGTATCTGTTTTATTGTAATTAGTTTTACCTCTACAGAGACTATTTAATTTCTTCTTGTTTAAAAAACTTTTTATAAATGGTTGTAAGTATGAATAAACCTTATTTCTTACAAGCTTTCTAATCACAAAACATTGGTATATTAGTTAGCATATTCCTAACTTCAATTTTATTAAAAGGCTTTATGTGCAGGGTGATGGCATTGTGTTTTATTGCAAAAAGTACTTATTAAAATTACCCTTAACCGCAATGACTGAATTTTTCCATGTGGAAAACTGTTGGGTATTTTTTCACATTTTTCGAGCGCAGCAACTGACATAATTCTATATTTAATATTGGATATCAACCAATTTGGGTTTATGTTATTTTGTCTTAGTATCAGTTATTGCAGTCTTAAATACATTATTAGCTGTTATTGAGTTAACACATTACTAATAAAAATGTTTGGCTTTCCTATCAACTCCCCTTAATACCTAATAAAGAAAGATATTTTAATAAAAAGAGATATAAAAACTCGATGTTTTTTTATTTATATTAAAAATATTGTTTTTAATACTTCCTTGTTAATTTAAATTATCTATTTTAATCCTGCATTTTTATATTACTAAAGTCTCTGTTTTTTAGAATTTGTTAAAAACTTCTTGCTATTAAATTTAAAATAAATAAAAATATATAAAATATGAATAAATATTCATTAAGGTCTTGCGAAAATGAAAGAACGAACAACTGAATTGGTCGAAGGATTAAGGCACACTGTACCTTATATTAATGCTCACCATGGTAAAACATTTGTTATCTTACTCACTGGAGCGGTGTTAAAAAGCAATAATTATTCAAGTATTATCAATGATATTGGATTACTCTACAGCCTTGGTATCAAACTTATTATTGTTAATGGCGCTCGAAATCAAATTGATGAATCACTCAAAAAACACAATATTGAACCTAAATACCATAAAAATATGCGCATCACTGATACAGAAACGCTAGATATAATTAAGCAAATAACTGGATTGCTGCAACTTAATATTACTGCAAGCTTATCAATGAGCTTGAATAATACACCATTACAAGGCGCACATATTAGTGTTGTTAGCGGTAATTTTGTAATTGCTCAGCCTTTGGGCGTGGAAGATGGTGTTGACTATTGCCATACGGGTAAAATTCGCCGTATTAATAAAAAGGCTATATCTGAACAACTGGAGCGGGGCTCAATGGTGCTATTAGGACCTGTTGGCGTTTCAGTTACGGGAGAAAGCTTTAATTTAGCTTCTGAGGATATTGCTGCAGAAGTTGCTATTCGTTTAAAAGCAGATAAATTAATTAGTTTTTGTGACGAACAAGGTGTGCTTGATGAAAAAGGACATGTCATTACCGATCTTTACCCAAATGATGTAGATAGTTACATTCTTCAAAAAGAAAAGCAAGGAAAGCATTTATCTAGTGAGGCTCGTTTTTTACGTGCGGCATCGAAAGCATGTCGAAGTGGGGTGAGACGAAGTCATCTAGTGAGCTATTTGATTGATGGTTCTATTTTGCAAGAACTATTTTCACGGGACGGTATTGGAACACAGGTCGCAATGGAACATTCTGAACAAATTCGTCTTGCAACTATTAATGATATTGGTGGAATTTTAGAGCTTATTCGTCCTCTTGAAGAACAGGGTATTTTGGTTAGACGTTCGCGCGAGCAGTTAGAAATTGAAATAAATAAATTTATTATTATTGAACGTGATAATATGACTATTGGTTGTGCTGCTCTCTATCCTTATCCTGAAGAAAAAATGGGTGAAATGGCGTGTGTAGCAATTCATCCTGATTATCGCAATTCATCTAGAGGCGATTTACTGATACAAAAAATAGAAGAAAGAGCAAATAATTTAGGTTTAGAAAAAATATTTGTCTTAACTACACATAGTATTCATTGGTTTAGAGAAAAAGGGTTTAATCCAGCCGTTGTAGATGATTTGCCTATAAAAAAGAAACAGCTTTATAATTATCAACGCAACTCAAAAATTTTAATACTTGATATGCTTTGATTAACGTATTATTAAGTTTTATCCTAAAAAAAATTAGCATTTAGTAGAATGTAAAATTTGCATCGTAAATGACTTTTTTAGATAGAATCCTCTAGGGCGCGTTAATATAATATCCCCATTCTCGCCAATTGCTTCTGTTAAAGCCTTTCCATTAGCGGCTTTTGGTCTAATTTGCAGATAAGTACCATAACGAGCTGTGATTTTTTCAATTTGACCAAGGGCAATCATGTCCATGAGCTCTTGCCAATCTTGCTTTAGTTGCTGTTCTTGTTCTTTAGTGGGGGTCCACAAAATAGGGTGACCAACTTTTCGTTGATGTAGTGGAATCGATCTTTCACCTTCTATGGGAATCCAAAGTACTTTAGAAAGCTTATATTTAACGTGACTAGTTTCCCAAATAACACCATAATTTGCCATAAGTGGTATTACACTGACAAAAGTGGTTTCTAAAGGGCGCCCTTGTTTATCAACAGGGATTGTTTTTAATTCAATACCAAGATTAGCAAAATCACGCAGCGCTTTACTACCGGCGTTAGCCCCTAAAAATGTTTCAATAAGGTTGCCTACCCAACCTTTTTGTTTATTAAGGTTACTTGGTATAGGGATATTTAAATATTGTGCTATTTCACCGAAAGTATAACCAGCTACTAACTGCGCTCGGTTTAACAATTCTTGTTCACTGGTTGGATAAAATGTTGCCATGTAAAAAACGTTATCACTTAATAAATAACCCCACAGTTAATCAAAAAACTGTGGGCACCAAATTAAACTTAATTAACTTAATTTTTCAACCCAATTAGCGTAACAATTAATGATAATAGAAAGAAATTCTTTTGTTTTTTCGTTAATATTTCCATTTTCATCAAAAGCTGAATTAATATTACCAATATAAGCTTCTGGTTGTTGCATAGTTGGCATATCCAGGAAAACCAATGATTGGCGAAGTTGATGATTTGCACTAAAACCACCAATGGCACCTGGTGATACTGAAATTACCGCAGCAGGCTTTTTAGCCCAAACACTCTTGCCATAGGGTCGAGAACCTACATCAATAGCATTTTTAATAACTGCTGGTAAGCCACGGTTATATTCTGGAGTTACAAAAATTACACCACTACATTCCATTATTTCTTTTCGGAAAAGTGTATAAGGTGTAGGTGGTATATCAGTATCAATATCTTCGTTATAAAGTGGTAAATCGCCTATTTCAATTATATATAACGATATAGAAGAAGGAGCAATTTTTTGTAAAACTTTTGCTACTTTCAAGTTGTAAGAATCTTTACGTAAACTTCCGACTAATACGGCAATTTTTTTACTCATTTTCAATCCTCACATATGCTTAATAGAAGAGGCATATATACTGCCTCTTATCAACATTATTCACTATTAAAAATTAGTAATTAATGACCAGATGAATCCATTTTACGACCAGTTTCAAACAAGAACCATGCACGTCTTTCAGTTTGATCAATCCACTCTTCAATTAAACTTGCTGTTGCTGTGTCATTATATTTATCGCAAATATCGTGTGCCACACGCATACGTTCTGTTAGTTTAACATTGTCTTGGCATAGCTCAGCAAGCATATCAGAAGGCTCAACAAAATCAGCATCATTATCACTAATACTTTGTAATTTTGAAATATGACCAATTGATCGTAATGTTGTGCCACCTAATTTACGTACACGTTCAGCAATTGGATCGGTCATTGCGAATAGCTCTTCACCATGATCGTCTAACATTAAATGGTAATCACGAAAATGGGGACCGCTTACGTGCCAATGAAAGTTTTTTGTTTTTAAATATAAGGCAAAAACATCAGCTAACACAGAGTTCATTGCACCAGAAATATCTTTTGATGCTTTTTGCCCTAAGTCAGTTGGAAATAAAATTGCAGATTGTTGAATTTTTTTTGCAGAAATAGTACTTTTAGCCATAACATATTCTCCTTTTGTAGAATAATTTATTTACTGTACTTTACCAAAGTACGCTAACTACTTATAAATGTCCAATAATATTAGGCTATTTTTAACTATCACTGTTATTTCAGCAATCTATTATTTTTTGATTTGAACATATTAAATTATTATTTAAAGTAAAAGAAAATATTTTAAATTTTTATGAGGTTAAATATTTTAAATCTTTAAGATTTATAACTTTTTTTCGAAGTTAAACTTAATCAGTTGTGATCTTATTTAACATTAGCACAATAATAAGTGATAAACTGAATAAGAGAATAAAGTAAAAATGGCATTTAAAGCAATGATTGGGTACATGCAAAAATCTACACCAAAAAGTTTAAACTAAAAATTATTTCGCTCATTCTAGATAAAAGACATCCGTTTTCACAAATTTGTCGGGGCGTAAATATCAATAAAACTATATTAAGTTATTGGTAGCATTCTTATGTTAAATACAGATACTTAATTAATCTTATTTGTGGAATAATTAATGTAGGGACATAGCCAATATGTTTTTTATAATTTAAGTATCGATAGATATCGTTATTAAGGATAATAATTTAGATAATAAATATTATGGTAAACGTTGTATAACGATGCATTAAAGTAATTAAAGTTAGAGTAGTCCATAAATAAACTTAAAAATAAATTTTTATTTTCCTACTTCAATTTCGGACGTTAGCTGAGCTATAAAAAACATAAAGCAAAAAAACATCCGAAAAAATAAATTTAGTTTTTATTGAAAAAGATGGTTATTTTTTTGCTTATCTCATCTTTTAGAAAAGCAATCTTGCTCGGATAGTCCCTGATACATTTTTTAACTTAACTAATAACTCTTCAGCTTTGTCTTGCTTAACTCTATCAATATCAATAACAACATAACCAATTTTTGAGTCAGTTTGTAAATATTGGGCTGAAATATTTAGACCTTGTTCGGCAAAGAGCGTATTGATAGCGGTTAATACACCAGGTTGATTATGATGAATATTGATAAAGCGACTTGAACCTTTCTCGGGAATGGGTAACGAGGCTTCAGGGAAATTAACGGCAGAAAGTGTAGCTCCAGTATCTGAATATTTTGCGAGTTTAGTTGCAACTTCAATACCAATGTTTTCTTGCGCTTCGCTAGTTGAACCGCCGATGTGGGGAGTAATAATCACATTATCAAATTGACATAATGGAGATTCAAAAGGGTCGCTATTACTAGCTGGCTCTGTTGGAAATACATCGATTGCTGCACCACTAATTTTGTTTGTTTTTAGCGCTAGAGTTAAAGCATCTAGATCAATAACTTTACCTCGAGATGCGTTGATTAAAATTGCACCATTTTTCATGGTGTTGATTTCATTTTCACTAATCATTTTGATTGTTGTTGTGTTTTCAGGTACATGCATACTAATAATATCACTTATAGCAAGTAAATCTTTCATTGTTGGTATTTGTTTAGCATTACCTAAGGGCAATTTTGTCTCAATATCGTAAAAATAAACATTCATACCAAGTGACTCAGCTAGTACGCTTAATTGACTACCAATATGTCCATAACCAACAATTCCCAAATTTTTACCACGTGCTTCGTGAGAGCCGGTAGCAATTTTATTCCATTTACCTTGATGTGCTTTAGCGTTAGCTTCTGGTACTCGGCGCAATAATAAAATCGCTTCTGCTAGTACTAGTTCAGCAACAGAGCGCGTATTTGAAAATGGCGCATTAAAAACAGGGATACCTTTAAAGGTAGCTGTCTCAAGATCAACTTGATTAGTACCAATACAAAAGCAGCCAATACCAGCAAGTTTTGGTGCTGAATTAATGATGTCTTGGGTTAATTGTGTCCTTGACCGGATGCCAACAAAACGGACATCTTTTAAGGCTTCTTTAAGTTCAGAATGTGATAATGCACTTTTAAGATATTCAATATTGTTAAAGCCTGCTTTTTTTAATGTTTCTATTGCACTAGGGTGAACCCCTTCAAGTAACAAAAACTTATTTTCATCTTTGGTTAAAGCTTGAACAACCATTTTTCCCTCTCTTTTTTCCCTTTTAGGATATACATTGATGATTATTGTTACACAACTCGATGAAGCTTATCATTTTAAATAAACTTATTTTACCTCTTTTACGCCCATAGGCGTGCCTATAAGTGCAATATCAGCACCTTTGTTCGCAAATAATCCAACTGTTACAACACCTGCTATATTGTTGATTCGATTTTCTAATTCTATGGGATTAGCAATAACAAGATCATGAACATCCAGAATAACATTACCATTATCGGTTATGACATCTTGACGATATACAGGTTTACCGCCAAGCTTAAATAGTTCACGAGCAACATAGGAACGGGCCATTGGAATTACTTCGACGGGTAAAGGAAATTTTCCTAAAATATTAACAACTTTCGACTCATCTACAATGCAAATAAATTGTTTAGCAAGTGCCGCAACTATTTTTTCACGCGTTAAAGCTGCCCCTCCACCTTTAATCATTTGCATGTGATGATTAATTTCATCTGCACCATCGACATAAATATCTAGGCTATTGACTTCATTACAGTCAAGCACAGGAATACCATAACTTTTTAATTTTTGTGTGGATGCTTCTGAACTCGATACTGTTCCTTTTATTTTAGCTTTAATTGTAGCTAACGCATCTATAAAATGTGACGCTGTCGAGCCTGTGCCAACTCCCACTAATGAATCTGGCTTTATAAATTTTAATGCAGACCATCCAACTGCTTTTTTTAATTCATTTTGTGTCATAATATTACCGTATTTCGAGCATAATTTTCTCAAAAAAAATTTTTTTTGAAAGCAAAATTTTTGAAGATATGGCATAGTAACGAATTGGAAAGCAAAAATCATTAGGATATTTAAAAAATATATTAATTTTAGAGATATATTTAAAGCTTTTTGCGATATTAAAGTAACTTGATTACCCAAGCAATGATCAAATCATTAGTAAAGAGATTATGAAGCGTCCAGATTATAGAGCATTACAAGCATTAGATGCGGTGATAAAAGAACGAGGATTTGAAAGAGCAGCAGATAAATTGTGTATTACGCAACCTGCGGTATCGCAACGTATTAAACAATTAGAAAGCTTTTTTGGTCAACAACTTCTTGTTAGAACCATTCCCCCTAAAGCAACGAAACAAGGTGAGCATTTATTAGGCTTATTACATCAAGTTGAATTGCTTGAGCAACAGTGGTTAGGTGATAATGAACAAAATATTACACCTCTATCATTATCCATTGCGATTAACGCTGATTCTTTAGCAACTTGGCTTTTACCTGCGTTAAAACCTGTTTTAGATAAGAATATATTACGTTTTGATATTCAAGTAAAAGATGAGGAGCATACTTTAGAACTTTTGCGTTTAGGTACAGTGGTGGCAGCTATTAGCATCCAAGCCAATCCTTTACCTGGCTGCCTATCTGATTTATTAGGAGTATTGGATTATATTTTTGTTGCTTCTCCTAATTTTGCTAAAAAATATTTTCCTAATGGTGTAACTCGTGCATCCCTTTTGAAAGCGCCAGCTGTTGCTTTTGATCATTTAGATGATATGCATCAAGCATTCTTGCAAGAAAACTTTAATCTTACTCCAGGCAGTGTCATATGCCATATCACTAGTTCGTCAGAAGCTTTTGTTCAATTAGCTAAGCAAGGTTCTGCATGTTGTATGTTGCCGAGATTACAAGTTGAACAAGAATTGAAAAATGGTGAGCTTATAAATTTGACAGAAGGGTTATATCAAAGGCGCATACTGTATTGGCATCGTTTTGCACCAGAAAGTAGTATAATGCAAAATATCTCTGAAACATTGATTCGTTATGCGAAAAATACATTATTACAACCTCAAGATCGTAAATAATGATCATAATTTGAAAATCATTTACTGATAAGAGTTGGGTGTCCCAAAAACTTTCTAATAAAAATTTGTATTAACTTAAAGAGCTGAAGATATGAGCCAATTAAAAAATGACCGTTATTTACGTGCTTTGCAATGTCAGCCAACTGATTACACACCAATTTGGATGATGCGCCAAGCTGGTCGTTATTTACCTGAATATCGACAACTGAGAGCTAAATCAGGTAATTTTATGACAATGTGCCAAACTCCAGAGCTTGCATGTGAGGCAACGTTGCAACCTTTAAAAAGATTTGATTTAGATGCTGCTATTATATTTTCTGATATTTTAACTATCCCTGATGCCATGGGCTTTGGTTTATATTTTGGCGCAAGTGAAGGACCTAAATTTACTAAGTCTATCTCTTGTTTATCAGATATAAAACAATTGCCGATTCCCGATCCGATGCAATCTCTTAAATATGTAATGGATGCAATTAGTCTAACGAAAAAAGAATTAAATGGTAAAGTACCATTAATTGGTTTTTCAGGTAGTCCATGGACATTAGCTACCTATATGATCGAAGGTGGTAGTAGTAAAACGTTTACTAAAATAAAAAAAATGCTTTATGACGAACCACAAGCATTGCATCTGTTATTAGAAAAACTTGCTCATAGTGTTGCGTTATATCTAAATGCGCAAATTCAATCGGGTGCGCAATCAATTATGATTTTTGATACTTGGGGCGGAGTGTTAAGTCATCAAAGCTATCAAACATTCTCACTTGACTATATGCAATTGGTTTTATCGCAATTAAAGCAAGGTAAAAAAAGTGAAGATATAACCTCGTACATTCCTGTTACTTTATTTACTAAAGGGGGAGGATTATGGCTTGATAGTATTATTAATACTGGTTGCGATGCGGTGGGTGTGGATTGGACAGTAAATTTAAGTCAGATTACTCAAAAAGGCAAAATAGCAGTACAAGGGAATTTAGAACCTTGCGTTTTATATGCAGGAAAACAAGTAATTGAATCCAACGTGGAGGTCGTTCTTAATGAGTTTGGTCATCACAATGGGCATATTTTTAATTTAGGTCATGGTATTCAACAAGATATCCCTGTAGAGAATGTACAGCATTTGATTGAAGCGGTGCACCGACAGTCAAAAAGGTTTCATCATGATTAAAAATCCTGTTCAATTAAGAATAGAAAAATTACCAGTATGGCAGCAACGTTTATTTATGGTTTGCCTATGTGAGCGTATGTATCCAAACTTTGTTATTTATTGTCGTCAACAACAGAATGAAGAAAATGCAAAAAATTATAAAAAAATACTTGATTTAGTTTGGGAGTCATTATTGGTTAAGGATGTGAAAATTAATTTTGATTTACAGTTAGAAAAATTAGAAGCAATGATTCCTGTAATTACGAATGATAGTCCATATATTGTGTATCCTGCAATTGATGCGTGCCAAGCATTGAGTGAACTTTTGCACTCATATATCAGTGGTGAAATAGCTGAACATAGTGCCAAAGTCAGTAGTATATCAGCTGTTACTATTGCAGAATTTGAAATGACAAAATCTAATATTGAACTTTCAGAAGATGAACAGCTGCTTTTACCTTGTGTTATTGATGAATTTGACTTGCAATGGGATATTTTTCGACTGTTACGTGATGAAAAAAATGATGCAGTCGATTTGATAAAAGGTTTAAGGACTGAAATTAGATTGGCTGAAACAAGTAATATTGGGTTATTTTTGAGCGATTAAAACAGTCAAGCCCTGATTTTTTTACTTTTTAATAAATTTTCCTTTTATATTAGAGCAATATAGACTACATTTAGTAGCAATGTAACTAAATGTTGTTTACAGGAAGAAAGTTAATCAATTAACTTTTCTGATTATGTTAACTTTAACAATAAAATAAATATGTAAGGATATTTCCATGAATAAAACAGAACTTGTTGATGCAATTGCTAGTAAAGCAGATATAACTAAAGTTGCAGCTAAAACTGCATTAGAAGCTACATTAGCGGCTATCACTGAATCATTAAAAGCTGGTGAGCCAGTTCAATTAGTTGGTTTTGGCACATTCAAAGTTAATTCTCGTAAAGCTCGCACTGGTCGTAATCCAAAAACGGGTAAAGAAATTAAAATTGCAGCAAGTAAAGTACCTGCATTTGTATCAGGTAAAAGCTTAAAAGAAGCAATCAAATAAATTACTTTTTCTTATAGTCAAATTGATTGATAGAAGTAATAGGTCATAGGGTGTATCCTTATGGCCTTGTCTTTAAATAAAAAATAAAATTCTTTAAAACAAGTTGATTTTAGGCTTTATTATCCTATTTATAAGTAATATTAAATCCTAATTACAAATTATACCGTTAACAATTTTAAGCGGTTATTTCAACCAATTTCGCTTGTAATATATTAACCAAATCTTGGGGCACGATTTCAATTTCTAATCCTCTTCGTCCGCCTGATATAAACATGGTAGAGTGCTCACTTGCACTCAAATCAATAAGTGTGGGTAGTTGCTGTTTTTGACCGAGTGGACTAATTCCTCCCACCAAATAACCTGTTACCTTTTGGGCTAAATTAGGATCAGCTAAATCTATTTTTTTACAGTTTAATACTTTTGCGGCTTTTTTAAGATCCAGATGACTATCGACAGGCAATACACAGACCGCTAATGTTTTATTATTACCATTTAAACTCACAATCAAGGTTTTAAATACCTGTGCCGCTGTAATATTCAAACTGGGATCAAGCTTATCAATAGCTTCTTGCCCATAATTGGTTTGGTTTGGATCGTGCTTATATTGATGGATATTAAATTTGATTTTTAACTTTTTAAGTAAATTAATCGCTGGTGTCATAATTGTTATCCAAATGGTTTTTCATTATAACAAATATAATACACAGCGAATTGATATAGCAAGTGAGTTTCCCCACCAATCTAAACTGGTGGGGATGAGAATAATTAAACGATCAAACTATTAGTTTATTGCTGATCATCTTTTGTTGGAAAGTTTGAGTTAGCATCATTAGTTGCTAACCAATAAAGACGATAGAAAAAGCTCGTCAGGAAGATATCAAAAAAGGCAGAACAGAACGAAAAGATAATATTAACTACTATATTGTTTTCACCGATTATCATAAACAATTTAGTAATAATCATTAAATATGCGATATTAATTAATAGCATAAGAAAAGAAGGAAGCCATTGCGTTTTTGTCAGTTGACAACTTAACGAAAATAACTCAGAGAAGCTTTTTTGTTTAGATTCAGCTAATAATCCAAAAAAGAAGCTAGTAAAAATAAAGAAAAGTACAGAGAAAATAATTAGCGTTATAAAAATTAATGAAATAATCAAAGGTTTGGGAAGTAGTGAATTTAAAGTAATAAAGATTAAAAATAAAAATAATACTATAACAACTAAGTGAAAAATCATCGCAAAGTAAAAAACAATAATTTTTAATAGATTTTCTAATACTTTAGACAGTAATAATTTGGGGTTAAGTTTATCACTTACATAAAGATTATAAACTGTTGCAATACTAATTGATTTTATAGCAATATAGATTGCAACTTCTATAATAATGACTGATACATAGCTAGCGATGTTTCCTGATAAATATAATTGTGTATACGTTTCTAGTTTGTAAAAGTAGTAACTTATAACTGGGCTCATTAGTGCTACTAATAGGCTTACAAGCGCAATTGGTATAATACGATTACGAAAAAAATTGCATGTTTGTGTAAAAACTAAAGAAAAAGGAATTTTTTTTTGCATTTCTATATAAGTTCCTTATATGTGGTAACAGGTTTAGTTACCACTATTATTTTTAAACGATTAAATTCGTAAATTAAGCTTGCAATAATGAAATATCAGCTACTTTCAAAAATAAGTTTTGTAGCTTTTTCAAAAGCGCTAATCGATTAAGTCTAATATCTTCATTGTCAACCATAACCATGACTGAATCAAAAAATGCATTCACTGTCTCTTTTAATGACGATAATTCAATTAATGCATCTTGATAACGGCTTTCACTAAAATAAGGTGAAAGTTTATCGGTTAAAATCACCAATTTTTTAGCTAACTCGCCTTCAGCACCTGCTTCTAACAATGCTGCATTGATCTGTTCAGGAATAGTAACCTCAACTTTAGATAAAATATTTGACACTCGCTTATTAGCTTCGGCTAATGACGAAGCTTCGGGCAAGGTCCTAAAGTGAGTTACTGCTTTAATGCGTGCATCAAAATCAGCGGGTTTAGTTGGATTAAGTGCTAAAACAGCTTGAATTGTATCAATGGCAAAACCTTGCTCTTGGTACCAAGCGCGGAAACGACCTTGCATAAAATTAACAATATCATCACCCACATTCTTATTGGTCAGTTTACCGCCATATAATGATGCGGCATAATTGGCTAATTCAACTAGATCTAAAGATAATGCTTCTTCAACAATGATTCGTAACACACCAATAGCAGCGCGACGCAATGCAAAAGGATCTTTATCACCTTTAGGATGTTGACCAATACCAAAAATACCGGCTAAAGTATCCAATTTCTCAGCGATAGAAACTGCACAAGAAATAGCAGTGCTTGGTAATTCATCACCAGCAAAACGCGGTTTATATTGTTCTTCAATGGCGGTCGCAACTTCAATGCTTTCGCCATCTTTAAGTGCCAAATAACGACCCATAATGCCTTGTGTTTCAGGGAATTCAAAAACGGTATTAGTCACTAAATCGCATTTTGTTAATTTGCCCGCTCGTTTGGCTTGCTCAACATCAGCACCAATTTTATCGGCAATAAAGCCTGATAACGACTCAATGCGAATTGCTTTATCCTTAACTGTTCCAAGTTGTTGTTGAAATAAAACTGTTTCAAGGCGGGGCAAACGGTCTTCTAAACGTTGTTTTAAATCAGTTTGATAAAAGAACTCTGCATCGGCAAGGCGAGGGCGAACTACTTTTTCATTACCCGAAATTACAACTTGTGGATCTTTTGACTCAATATTAGCCACAAAGATAAAGTTTGGTAATAATTTGCCTTGTTTATCATAAACGGGAAAGTATTTTTGATCGCCTTTCATGGTATAAACCAAGGATTCAGCAGGAACTTCTAAAAATCGTTCCTCAAATTTAGCAGTTAACACAACGGGCCATTCAACCAGCGATGAAACTTCCTCAAGCAAATTATCTGTTAAATCTGCTTTACCGTTTAATTTTGCTGCTTCTTCTTCAGCTTGTTGTTTAATAATAGATTTACGTTTATCGTAGTCAGCAATTACTTTACCACGTTGTTCCAAAATTTCAGGATACTGGTCTGCATTATCAATAGTGAACTCTTGTTCACCCATAAAACGATGACCACGAATAATGCGATCTGATTTAATCTCTAAAATCGTACCGGGCACAAGCTCATTACCATACAACATAGTGACAGTATGGCATGGACGAATAAATTCAACTTGACGAGCTGCCCAACGCATTGGTTTAGGAATAGGTAATTTACTTAATGCGGTTTTAACCATATCACATAACAAATTAACAACAGGTTGACCTTTTTGATTTTGAGTATAAGAAAGCCATTCACCTTTATCAGTTTGTATACGTTCAGCCTGATCAACAGTAATACCGCAACCACGAGCCCAACCTTCAGCAGCTTTTGTTGCATTGCCATTGGCATCAAAGGCTGCGCTAACCGCTGGACCTCGTTTAACTATTTGACTATCGGGTTGCGTATCATTCAAATTCAAAACTTTTAATGCTAAACGACGAGGCGATGCATACCAAAGCACCTCACCATGTTCTAAATTGGCATTGTCAAGCTGCTGTATAAAATTAGCCGCAAAGCTTTCTGCCAACGTGCGGAGTGATTTTGGTGGTAACTCTTCGGTACCAATTTCCACTAAAAATGTTTTTTGCATAATCTTCTAAATTCCTACTTTGATGCGCTTTCGTTAGATTGTGAATTTTGGCACATAGGGAAGCCAAGAGCTTCGCGAGATGCATAATAGGCTTCTGCCACCATTTTTGTTAATGTTCTGATTCGCAAAATATAACGTTGTCGCTCTGTTACTGAAATTGCTTTACGAGCATCAAGTAAATTAAAACAATGAGCCGCTTTTAAGATGCGCTCATAAGCAGGTAGTGGCAGTGGTTTTTCTAACTCCAGCAAAAACTTAGCTTCTTTTTCGTGTTGTTCGAAACAATAAAATAAAAATTCAACATTTGCATATTCAAAATTATAAGTGGACTGCTCTACCTCGTTTTGATGAAACACATCGCCATAAGTTGTTTTACCAAATGCACCATCACTCCAAACCAAATCATAAACACTGTCCACGCCTTGGATATACATTGCTAAGCGCTCAAGTCCATAAGTGATTTCACCAGTAACAGGCTTACATTCAAGCCCGCCAACTTGTTGAAAGTAAGTAAATTGGGTTACTTCCATACCATTTAACCAAATCTCCCAACCAAGCCCCCATGCACCAAGGGTTGGGTTTTCCCAATTATCTTCAACAAAACGAATATCATTAACAGTTGGGTCAAGACCTAATTGTTTTAACGAACCTAAATAAAGCTCTTGAATATTATCAGGAGAAGGTTTTAAGATAACTTGAAATTGATAATAATGCTGAAGCCTGTTTGGATTATCACCATAGCGGCCATCAGTTGGGCGACGTGATGGTTGAACATAAGCCGCATTAATAGGTTCTGGCCCCAGTGCTCGTAAACAAGTCATAGGATGAGATGTCCCCGCACCAACTTCCATATCCAATGGCTGAATCACGGTGCAACCTTGATTAGCCCAATAATCTTGTAACGTAAGTATTAAACCCTGAAAGGTTTTGACATTAAACTTTTGCATGCTGTTATCTTAATGGTTGAATTGATATTTTCGATAATTTAAATAGTGCTGTATTTTATACTTTTTCTTGTTGCTTGTGAAATCTCTAATCGTGCAATCTTACTATATCATTCAATCATTATCATCTAATAATCTAATAGGCTTTTGATTTTGCATCTTTACCAATTTGTAGGTATAGTGACATTATCATTAATACTTGGTAATAAATTATAAATAAAACGCCATGTCTATTTATCTAAAATTTTTTGTTATCACTTTAATTTTGGCCATCAAAATTAATTCTGTTTACGCTGATGATAATCAAAAGTTAGAATCCTTACGTCGCTCGATTGAAGAGCAAGAAAATCGTTTAGCTCAGCAGAGCAAAGAGCGTTCACAATTAGTGAAAGCATTAAAAGAACAAGAAACCGAAATAGCCAACTTGCTAACATTAATTGAGAAAAATAGTTTATTACTAAAGAAATTTAACGAACAAATTAATGAATTGATAAAGCAGATTGATGTCTTGAAGATTAAGCAAAAACAGCAACAAGAAGTATTGGCAAAACAAATTGAAAGTGCATTCAAAATAGGAAAGGCAGCAGGATTAGAACTGATTTTCTCCGGTGAAAAAAGTGAACTTAATGAACGTATTATCTCTTATTATGGTTACATTAATGAAGTAAGACAACAACAAATTCGTGATATTCAAATAACACAAATGCAATTAGATGAAAAGAAAAGTGAATTGCAGAAAATGCAGGCTTCTCATAAAACAATGCAAAATCAACAAAAAAAGGAGCAAAAACGGCTTGAAATAAATTGGAAAAAACGGCAAAAAACAATTATGTTTCTTGAGTCATCAATGCAGGCGAATAAACAAAAATTAGCAAATTTACGTGAAAACGAAGCAAAATTACAAGCTAAAATTGCGCAAGCTGAACAAGATAGTAGACGCATTGCTGAAGAAGAAGAAATGCAAGCTCAATATATTGCCGAAAAGCAAAAAAATACTAATTATATTCTCAGCTCAGATGAAAAAGCCCTGATGGCAAGGGTAAGTGGAATTGGTAAGCCGCAACATCAATTCAATTGGCCTGTAAGTGGAACTGTTGTTCATCAATATGGTGAGTCTTTACAAGGCGAGCTGCATTGGAAAGGTTTGGTAATTAATGCCGTAGATGGTACTCAAGTTAAAGCAATTACTGATGGGCGAGTAATTTTAGCTAACTGGTTACAAGGGTATGGTTTTATTGTGGCTATTGAGCATGGTAAAGGGGACATGAGTTTATATGGATATAATCAACGAGTATTAGTGAATGTAGGAGATAAAATTAAAAGTGGGCAATCGATAGCTCTTGTAGGATCGAGTGGAGGGCAAAATATACCGGCCCTTTATTTTGAGATTCGTCGAGATGGTAAGGCTCTTGATCCGAGTGGGTGGCTGAAATGAAGAAACATTTGGTCTGTATATTAATTTTAAATTTTTGGATATTAAATATACAAAATGTATGGGCAGCAAAGCTCGCTATTGTTATGGATGATTTTGGATATCGCCAACGCTATGAAGAACAAATTATTGCATTATCTTCTCATATTACCATTGCAGTTTTACCTTATTCTCCTAATGCCAAGCGCATTGCTACAATGGCTCATCAACATGGGAATGATGTGATTATCCACCTACCTATGGCTCCTTTAGGTAAACAGCCATTAGAGAAATATACGTTGTTTCCTCATATGACTGAAGCAGAAATAAGCCGAATTATTGATAATGCTGTCGAGCGAGTGCCTTATGCAATTGGTGTCAATAACCATATGGGGAGTTTGATGACATCAAACCAAAAAGGAATGGAATATGTTATGAAAGCATTAAGTCAGTATTCAATGTTTTTTTTGGATAGTAAAACCATTGGCAAAACACAGGTAAAAGTAGCAGCCCATAATTATAATATTCCTGTTGTTGTCAGAGATGTATTTTTAGATGATGACCAAAGCGAAAAAGCAATTAGGTATCAAGTTGATTTGGCTATTTCACTTGCGCGCAAAAATGGATATGCTATCGCAATAGGTCATCCTTATCCACAAACGATTAATGCATTAAAATTCAAGTTAGCCAATTTACCTGCTGATATTGAGTTAGTTAGCATAAGTCACTTAGCTACTCCATTAACTAAAAGGTCAAAAATAATTTTAAAAGATATTTTTGAAAAATATAAAAAACAATTTAGTAAAATATATTATCTTTTTTCTAATGTGCGATGACGAATTTGTACCTGCTTATTTTGTGCTCTGAAAATTTCAGCTAATCTTTCAGCAATGAAAACAGAGCGATGTTGACCACCAGTACAACCAATAGCAATAGTTAAATAACTGCGATTATTTTTTTCTAACATTGGAAACCATTGTTTTAAATAATTAGCAGTTTGATAAATAAAATTGGTAACTTCATCATGATTTAATAAATAGCTTTTTACGGGTTCATCTAGACCTGTTAAGGGACGTAAACTGGCATTCCAATGTGGATTAGGTAAAAAACGCACATCAAATACAAAATCGGCATCAATAGGCAAACCATATTTAAACCCAAATGATTCAAAAATAATAGTGAGTTCTCTTTCTTTTTTTCCTAGAACCCGTGATCTTAAGATATCTGATAATTCATGAACAGAAAGATTATCAGTATTAATGACTAAACTTGCATTTGATTTCAGGGGTTCTAAATATTTTTTTTCAAGATCAATAGCTTCTTCAAGTGAATATTGTTGATTAGTTAAAGGATGTATTCGCCTTGTTTCACTATAGCGCCGTATTAATGTATTACGACTACAATCAAAAAAAATAATTTCAGGCGTGACAGATTCGGGCAAACGTTGAAATATATCATGATTAAAATCAGAATTTGCAGGTAAGTTTCGAATATCAATACTGACAGCAACAGGTGTATTGTTATTCTTTAAAGTATCGGCTAACTGAGGTAATAAAACAATAGGAATATTATCAACACAATAAAACCCCATATCTTCTAGGGCTCGTAATGCAATAGATTTTCCTGAGCCAGAACGACCACTTACTATCATTAGAATCACTATATCAACTCCAAAATGATTGATGCTTTAATTATATACTGTTTATTTCCAAATGGGTAATTCTGATTAAAAACAATAATAGTATAAACAAAATTTTTTTAAAAAGGCTCAGTTTTGATTTTCTTAATTAATTGCTTAAGAGCTTGCCCTCTGTGAGAAATCTGGTTTTTGTGTTCTTTCGAGAGCTGTGCTGCTGTGAAATTAAGTTCTGGGATATAAAAAATTGGATCATAACCAAAACCGCCTTCACCTTGAGCTTCATTTAAGATTAAACCTTGCCATTTTCCCAAGCAGATAATTGGAGTTGGATCGCTTTCGTTTCGCATAAAAACTAATGCACAATAAAAGTAAGCTGTACGTTTTTCTTTCGGAACATTTTGTAGTGCATCTAATAGCTTTTGATTATTGCTTTTATCATTCCCATGTTCACCAGCATAACGTGCAGAATAGATTCCTGGCTGACCTTTTAGAGCATCTACCGATAATCCAGAATCATCAGCAATAGCTGGTAATCCAGTGAATTTGGAGGCATGTCTTGCCTTTAAAAGTGCATTTTCAATAAATGTTAAACCTGTTTCGTCGGCATCCGGTACATTAAATTGGCTTTGTGCAATAATATCAAAACCGGCATTAGCGAGTAATGCTTGCAATTCATTGACTTTACCTTGATTATTCGTTGCTAAAACAATTTTTTGCATTTTAATTTCCTTTATATCAGTTGGTTATCTGTTACTGATTTGAGTAGATTATATATAACGATTGCTAATTTTATATTCCTGCTTTTTTAAAAATCAGGCTCACAGCTAAACGTCATACTTTCGCCTGTTTTAGGATGGTTAATTGTTAGTAATTGAGCATGTAATAGCAACCTTTTTGACATAGCAAAGGCTTCAGGGTGGGCATAGAATTTATCGCCTAAAATAGGGTGACCAATGGCTTGCATATGTACCCGTAATTGATGTGATCGCCCAGTAAAAGGAAATAATTTCACTCGAGTTGTGTTGTCAGGATTGCGTGAAATAACTTGATATTCTGTCAGCGCATGTTTGCCATTTTCTAAATCGACCATTTGCCTTGGTCGATTGGGCCAATCACAAATTAGTGGTAATTCAACACGACCAGAATCTTGTTCAAGATGTCCATGCACAACAGCAATATAGTTTTTTTTAGGAATACGTTCACGAAACTGTTTTTTTATCTCTCGATCGGCGAGTTTAGAAAGTGCGGCAACCATGATACCACTGGTTGCCATATCTAACCGATGCACGGATTCAACGTAGCTATATTTTTGTTGCAATCGGTGAATAATACTATCAATAAATTGAGGTTTATTGCCTGAAACCGACAAAATACCCGGTTGTTTATTTACAACCACAATATGGTCGTCTTGATATAAAACAGATAGCCAAGGATCAATGGGGGGGTGATATTCCAAAAGCATTTAAATGTGACAATTTGTAAAATGAAATTGTCACATATTTTAACAAATTCAAAAAAAAGTGCTAGTTGAATGCAAATTTTACTTATTTTTCATTGTATTTTTTGGCGAAAAAATCTGTGAGAACAGCACAATCAAGCCAACAATAAGATAAGAAGCAAAGATGATGATCATCCACTGTGACATTTCAATAGTTAAAAATGTCCAAACTCTATCAGAGCAGGAGCCATAAGAGTTAAACATGCTAGGCAACCAAGAATTTAATGACAGCCAAGAGGGAAATTCCACATTAATTGCACAAGTATCAGCGAGATTTGGTTCAAATTGTAAGTGTGCATGGAGTGTAGCTAATCCAAAGCCCTTGTAAGCACTATAAATCCAAACAAAAATCCCAACTAATCTAAAGGTTATTTTATTAGGTGTGATGAGCCCAATAATGCTTGCAAGCATAATTCCATAAATAGCACAACGTTGATAAATACAGAGTGTACAAGGAGCAAGTCCTAAGCCATGTTGAAAGTAAAGCGCTATTAATTCAAAAGCAAAAGTTGAAAAGAAAAGTAAAAACCAAGCAAATCTTCCTTGTGAATATTGGTTAAGTTGTAATAACATACTATTTAATTCTCCCAGATTCCGTTATAATTAGTTAACTTTAATTATGCTGAAAATAACTGATTTATTCCTTGATTGGAAGTAGTGTAGTTTATTTTCTAATAATGTAAACGACTTTTATTTACTTATAGCGGATTAAGTACTTCTTATGGACTCAAATGCTCCACATACAAAACTACAAGTCTCATTTGTTACTATTTCTGAGGAAAATGCGACACAGCGTATTGATAACTTTTTAATCACCTATTTAAAAGGTGTACCAAAAAGTATGGTTTATCGCATTTTAAGAAAGGGTGAGGTTCGTGTTAATAAAAAACGGATTAAACCTGAATATAAATTAAACATTGGCGATGAGATTCGTATCCCTCCTGTTCGTATGATTGAAAAATCTACACCAGAAATTTCGACCAAGCTTAATAAAGTCGCTGATTTAGAAAAGGCAATCATCTATGAAGATGAGGTAATGTTGGCAATTAATAAGCCATCAGGTATTGCTGTTCATGGCGGTAGTGGCCTAAGTTTTGGCGTGATTGAAGGATTACGCGCCTTAAGACCTGAAGCGAAATTTTTAGAGTTGGTGCATCGCATAGATCGCGAAACATCGGGCGTGTTATTGATTGCTAAAAAACGCTCAGCACTAAAAGCGTTACACGAGCAGTTGCGCCTTAAACAAATACAAAAAAATTATTTGGCGCTTGTTAAGGGAAATTGGCCTTCTGAATGTAAAGTGATACAAGCTCCATTGCTTAAAAATGTATTAAAAAGCGGTGAGCGTGTGGTGAAGGTTGATAAAGAGGGTAAGCCTTCTGAAACGCGCTTTAAAGTTGAGGAGCGTTTCAATTTTGCTACTTTGATTAAAGCTAGCCCTGTTACTGGTCGTACACACCAAATTCGCATACATACTCAATACGCTAATCATCCAATTGCTTTTGATGATCGTTATGGCGATAGACAATTTGATGGGTTATTAGCTGATACGAAGCTTAATCGTTTATTTTTACATGCAGCAAGTGTAAGGTTTATTCATCCTAAAAATTTGCAAGAGATGCAATTAAATGCACCAATGGATGATGTTTTGCAGGCTTGCTTGTCATATCTAAGAAAAGATAAATATCAAAAAACAGAATCTTAAAATAAAAAAGGTAGTTACTACGAATGAAAGATATTAATTTATATTTAATTAGGCATGGGCAAACGCAGTGGAATATTAAAGATCAGATGCAAGGCTCTAAAAACTCACCGTTAACTGAACAAGGTATTTTAGGTGCTAAATTGACTGGACAATATTTAAAAAATGTTCCTTTTATTCAAGCATACTCAAGTACACAACAACGAGCTATGGAAACCCGCGATTATATTGTTAATGAAAATAATATTGCTATTCCTACTTTTGAGCTTGCTGATTTGCGTGAGATGGATTTTGGTATTTGGGAAGGTAAACATGTACCGACCTTAAAACAAGAAGTGCCCGAATTTAACATTTATTTAACTGAACCGGCTAATTTTGATGCTTCAGTCAATCAGGGCGAAAATTATCTTGATATACTAGGGCGTATGAAGCAAGCGTTAAATATCATTGTAAAAAACGCACCCCAAAATACCGGTGATATTTTGGTTGTCTCACACGGTACTGTATTACGCATATTACTTTGTGTTTTAAATGGTGGTGATTGGCGTTTACATCGTGATGAGGATTATTTCCCTCGAATGCTAAATACTAGCATTAGTGTGGTTAATTATAAGCAAGGTAATGAACAATCTGAAGGGAAATTTACTGTAAAATTCTTCAATAATGTGGATCATTTAGCTGATAAATAAGTATTTTGTTATCTTCTCGACTAATGGGTGTATAAATAATTAGTCGAGAGGGTTTTGTTAATAAAATTATCGTTTATAAGCTGCATAACGTTTTTGTAGCTGTTTTAATTGATTAATTCTTGCATCAATTTTGGAAATCATTGTCTGATCGCCTTTTGTTTGATTCTTAGCATTTTGTAATAGTTGAATGGATTGTTGAAATTGACCTTCTAATGCAATTAATTCCGCTCTAGCACTCATTTCTTTTGCTCTTGCATGTAATCCCCCGTAAGCAGTGACGAGTAATTCCCATCCATTTGAGTCATCGTTATGGTCAAAAGTATAGCGATGTAACAAGCTTACGGCTTGTTGATAGTTTTTGTTTTTTATATACGCATTAGCTAAGTTTAGTTGCAATGTAGAACTATTTGGTGCTTTTTTTAATGCTGCCTGTAGGCGAGTTATTGCAGTACTGCTATTGTTGAGCGCTAAATCAATATCAGTCATTAAATCAATATACCAAATATTATTGGGATCACTATCTAATAATGGCTGTAGTTGTTGTTTCGCTTTTTGATTATTTCCACTTAGATTATCTGCTAAAGCATTAGCATAAATAATAGCTGTTTTACTTTGTTCATTGTTTAGTTTTTTATAATCTTCAACTAATAGCTTTGCGGTATTTTTATTTTTAGCCATTAATATGGCCAATCGAGCTTTCGCTAAATAGTAGTTTAATGACGGAGATACATTTTTTTTGCTATATTGCAATGAACGATTTCGAATATCGGTTAATCGGCTGTTAGGTAATGGGTGAGTAAGTAAAATTTCGGGAGCCTTACTACTAAATCGGCTTTGATCGGCAAGTTTTTGTAGAAATTCTGATGAAGCATAAGGATCAAATCCGGCTTTAGCAAGCGTCCTAAGACCAACCCTATCAGCTTCTTGTTCATTACTTTGTGTAAAACTAATTTTACTTTGAGTTGATCCTGCTATAGTACTTGTCATGGCAGCAATACCTGCTTCAGGATTAGCCAATGTAAGTAAGATTGAACCCAGCGTAGCTCCCCAAATATAAGGGCTATTGCGGTTTTGAGCTTCCATTGATCGAGCTAAATGGCGTTGTGTTACATGACCAATTTCATGTGCCATAACCGATGCTAATTGACTTTCGTTATCTGTGTCTAAAATAAGTTTCGAATGAATAACAACATTACCACCAAAAAAGGCAAAGGCATTAAGCATATCACTTTGCATAATATAAAAATGGAAAGGTGTTTGTACTGATTCTGATTTTGAAACTAATTTTTTTCCTAAATCATTAATGTATTGATTCAAGATTGGATCTTCGATGATAGGGGCTTGTGCTCGTAACATTCGCATATAATAATCGCCCATTTCCATTTCTTGACCAATATTTAGTGTTGATGCAGCAGCAGTTCCTATATCGGGGAGATTGATATTATCAGCATAAACAATAGATGTACTTTGTAATAATAATGAGGTGGATAATATCAATGCAATTGTTTTTTTTAACATTATTCTAACCAATTAAAATAAGAGTTGCGTTAATTTATTCTAGCTGAAAAAAACGACGATATCACTTTGAATTTATAATTAGAGGTTTAACTTATTTGATGTAACATGTGTTATGAATAATAATGCCTATTCTTGAATTGGTAAAATAACAACAACTGGATTAATTTGTTGCTGTTATTTTTATGATTGGCTTTATTATGCTTTTTGACGGCGGTTTTGGATAAATTGAATGATATTGTTAACTTTCACCATTTCTTTATCACCACCTGAGCGGTGTTTGTATTCCACTTCTCCATTATCGAGGTTGCGTTCACCAATTACGATAGTGTGAGGGATCCCGATTAGTTCCGCATCAGCAAACATCACGCCAGGGCGCTCTTTACGATCGTCAAATAAAACTTCAATGCCAGCAGCTTGTAAATCAGCATAAAGTTTTTCGGCTGTTGCTTGAACTTTTTCGGATTTGTGCATGTTCATTGGAATAATGACAACGCTAAATGGAGCAATCGCTTCTGGCCATACAATACCACGGTCGTCATGACATTGTTCAATTGCAGCCGCTACAATTCGGCTAACGCCAATACCGTAACAACCCATAATCATAACGTGGTTTTGTCCATTTTCACCTTGGACTGTTGCTTTCATTGCTTGTGAATATTTTGTGCCAAGTTGGAAGATATGCCCAACTTCAATACCACGTTTAATTTGTAATGTGCCTTTGCCATCAGGGCTAATATCTCCTTCAACCACATTACGGATGTCTTCAATACGAGGTAAAGCAGTGTCACGTTCCCAATTGATATTAAAATAGTGTTTATGGTCAATGTTTGCACCAGCACTAAAGTCGCTCATAACAGCCACATCACGATCGATAATAATTGGCATGTTTAGATTTATTGGACCTAGCGAGCCAGGACCTGCGTTAACGGTAGCACGGATTTCTTCTTCGGTTGCAAATTCAAGTGGCGAGGCAACAATATCAATTTTTTCTGCTTTGATTTCATTTAATGTATGATCACCTCGAACCAGTAAAGCTACTAATTGATGACCACTTTCTTTAGTGGCTTTAACCATTAAGGTTTTTACGGTTTTTTCAATCGGTAAATTGAATTGTTCGACTAATTCGTCAATAGTTTTGGCATTGGGTGTATCAATTAACTCCATTGCTTTTGTAGGTTCAGCACGTTTTTGTGTTGGCGCTAATGCTTGAGCCATTTCTATGTTAGCAGCATAATCAGATTCAGTTGAAAAAACAATATCATCTTCGCCACTGTCGGCTAATACTTGAAACTCATGTGACCAGTTGCCACCAATTGATCCTGTATCAGCACGTACCGCTCTAAAGTTTAAACCAGCACGTGTAAAAATTGCGCTATAGGCTTTATACATCTCATCATAAGTTTCTTGTAATGATTCTTGTGTAGTATGGAAAGAGTATGCATCTTTCATAATAAATTCACGTGAACGCATCACACCAAAGCGAGGGCGTACTTCATCTCGAAATTTGGTTTGAATTTGATACACGTTAAGTGGTAATTGTTTATATGAGCTAACTTCATTACGCAGTAAGTCAGTAATCACTTCTTCATGAGTTGGACCTAATACAAAGTCACGGTTGCCACGATCTTTAATACGTAATAATTCAGGACCATATTGTTCCCAACGACCGCTTTCCTGCCAAATATCAGCAGGCTGTACAACAGGCATTAATACTTCTATTGCACCAGCTTTATTCATCTCTTCACGAACAATATTTTCTACTTTTTTAAGTACACGGTAACCAGTGGGAAGCCAGGTATATAAACCAGCAGCCACTTTTCGGATCATGCCTGCACGTAACATTAATTGATGGCTAATGACTTCAGCATCAGCAGGAGTTTCTTTTAGCGTAGAAAGAAGGTATTTACTGGTTCGCATAAATTTATCCTGAAAAAATAATTATATTTAAAAATATACTAAAAAATGCTAGTTAGTTTAGCAGCACCTAGCGCAACACTAAAGTAATTTTATTATTAATTGACGAGATAACAGTAGATTAATAATAAATTAGTTTAGTCGTTAATTTAAGGCAAGAAAAAAAGTATAAGTATAAATTACTTAAATTTAATTACTATGTTAACTATTAATATTTTGTGGTTTTGGGATTAAAAGTGCTTGTTAATATAAATTGATAGGAAATTTCTTTTAATTGTTAGCTTAATTGATATCTTTTGTGAGTAAAAAATTGTTGGAAGAGTAAAGATTAAATAGATGTAATTATTAAAATGTATATTTATAAGATATGCCATACGACATGATATATCTTATAAATATTGAGTATTTTCTAAATTGATTGTTGCTCTTCGCGTTCTTTAATTTCTTGTTTTTCTAATTTTTTTAAAATCTTTTTATGAATACCGCCAAAGCCACCATTACTCATAATTAAAATTGCATCAGTTGATTTAGCTGATTTAGTTATCATTTCAACAAGTAAATCGATATCACCTGACCAATATGCAGGCTGAATACAGGCATCAACAACATCAGCCACTAACCAGGGTAATTGTTCAGGTTGGAATATAAAAACTTCATCAGCACGACCTAATGATGGCGCTAATTCATCTTTCGATATACCTAATTTCATAGTATTTGAACGAGGCTCTAATACAGCAAGAATACGGCGGTTTGCGCCAATTTTACTGCGTAGTGCTTCAAGTGTAGCTAAGATAGCTGTTGGATGATGAGCAAAATCGTCATAAATTTCAATATGATTGACTTCACCATAAAGTTCTAAACGCCGTTTAGCATTAACAAAAGAACTGAGAGCTAAACAAGCATCATCAGGTTTAATACCAACATTATAAGCTGCAGCTATTGCCATTAACGCATTATGCATATTATGTTCACCTACAAGTGAATATTCAACTTCCCCCACCTTTTGGCTATTTAAATAGACGGCGAAATGACTTGCATCATTATTAATTCGTTGTGCTAACCAACCAGTTTCAGACTCGGTAAATACTTGTTCACTCCAACAGCCTTTGGTCAGTACTTGCTTGAGATTTACATCTTCATGAGGTGATATAATAAGTCCATTACTTGGCACTAATCGTACTAAATGATGAAATTGTTTTTGAATAGAATTTAGATCATCAAAAATATCAGCATGATCAAATTCTAAATTGTTCATGATAAGTGTTTTAGGGCAATAGTGCATGAATTTTGATCGCTTATCAAAAAATGAACAATCATATTCATCCGCTTCAATCACAAAAAAGTTACTTTCTCCTAACCTTGCGGAAACATCAAAATTACCCGGTACTCCACCAATAATAAAACCTTGTTGATAACCTTGTTTTTCTAAAATCCAGTTGACCATCCCTGCTGTTGTGGTTTTACCATGTGTGCCTGCCACGGCAATGACCCAGCGATCTCGTAAAACGTTATCATGCAACCATTGCGGTGCTGAAATGTAAGGGATATTATTATCTAATATATACTCAATACAAGGATTGCCCCTTGATAATGCGTTACCAATAATTACTAAATCTGGTATAGGATTGAGTTGCGATGGATCATAGCCTTCAATGATATCAATATTTTCTTTTTTTAAAAGGGTGCTCATTGGAGGATATACATTTTTATCTGATCCTGTTACTTTATGACCAAGTGAACGAGCTATTAATGCAATTCCTGCCATAAATGTGCCGCAAATTCCAAGAATATGAATACGCATTTTTAGTCCTTAATTTTGTATAAAATTTTGTAGGTAAAAATATCTCATTTTTATCAATATTATTTCAAATAATCATTTTATGTAAATTTGAAACAATTTAATAATTATAATCGATTTTTCTTGCTTAAGCGATAGGCCACAAATGCCTAATTAATAATTTAACAGCTTGATTACCTCGAAATTCATCAACATCTAAATGGTAAACAATTTTAACTTTTTTTATGGAATGATCTGGCCACTCAAGTCGGTTGACATTAAACGCAATACCTTCAATAAGTATGCTACTATTTACGGGTTCTAATAGTAGTTTTAAATGTTTGTCTGCTAATAATCTTTGTTGGTGAATAACAAATTCACCATCAAAAATTGGTTCAGAAAAACCTTCTCCCCATGGTCCTGATTCTTTTAGCAGCTTAGCTACAGAATAGGTAAAATCTTGTTTATCTACTTCACCATCAGTTTCAATAACCTGATTTAATGTATTTGAATTTAATCGGTTAACTAAAAGAGAATCAAAACATTGTCTAAAATAGGCTAAATTTTCTTCGCGTATTGTTAAACCTACAGCCATTGAATGACCACCAAAACTGACTAAAAGATCAGGGTGCATTTGATCTAATTCGTCAAGTAGATCGCGTAGATGAACACCTTGAATAGAACGCCCAGAACCTTTTAAAAAACCATTTTGTGCTGAAGCGAATGAAATAACTGGTCGGTAATATTTATCTTTTAAACGAGCTGATAATATACCGATAATCCCTTGATGCCAATCAGGATGATAAACAACTAAAGAATTTGGAATAGAAATATTTTGTTTTTCTATTTCCTCAACAAATGCTAAGGCTTCTTTGTGCATAGCCTGCTCAATTAACTTTCGATCACTATTGAGATTATCAAGATCAGTTGCTTTATTAAGCGCTATATCATAGTTATCACAAAGTAATAATTCAACGCCAAGTGACATATTATCCATTCTTCCTGCAGCATTTAATCTTGGTGCAATATAAAAGGCGAGATCTGTAGAGGTAAAGGAAGAAGGGTCTTTTTTGGCTATATGTAATAATGCTTTGATTCCTTCACAGCAATAATTTGAGCGTATTCTTTTCACACCTTGGTGAACTAATATACGGTTATTATGATCAAGTTTAACTACGTCAGCAATGGTACCTAATGCCACTAAATCTAATAAATTAGCAATATTATATTCGATCAAATTTTTGTTAGAAAACCAATTTTCTTGTCGTAATTTAGCGCGCAACGCTAACATAAAATAAAATGTTACACCAACACCAGCTAAGTGTTTAGATGGAAAAGAACAATCCGGCAAATTAGGATTAATTATCGCATCGGCATTTGGCAATTGTTCGGGACATAAATGGTGATCAGTAATAATTACTGTCAAGTTAGCTTGCTTAGCAAATTCAACTGCATCAACTGCTGAAATACCATTGTCTACCGTAATAATGAGATCTGTTTTTTGTAAAATAGCTTTTTCAACGACACTTATACTTAAACCATAACCATCTTCAAAACGATCTGGAATAATATAATCAACAAATTGGCATCCCATTGCTTTTAGCGCTTTAACAGCAAGAGCGGTACTCGTCGCACCGTCGGTATCAAAATCACCAACGATCATAATACGTTTATTACTCACCATTGCTGTATAAAGAATTTCAACTGCATTATCGATACCATATAACTTATCATAATTACATAAATTTCGTGTCGTATAATCAAGCTCTTGCATGCATGTGATACCACGCAGGGCAAAAATTCTCCGCAATAATAATGGGATATCTTTTGACAACTCTGGAAGTGATTCTGGTAATTTACGATGTAGTAGTTTATTCATATTCTTAATGTTAGCATTATGCTAACATGTATCTTCACATTAAGCTTAAATTTTAATTTATTATAAACTTGCTACAAATTAATTGGTTGATTTTTTGGCTAAAATATCAATTAATTTGTCTGCAGGTACATAACCTGAAACAAGTTGTCCATTTGGTAAAACAATCGCAGGTGTACCATTAATACCAAGCTGCCTACCTATGTTAAATTGTTGGGTTACATAAGGTATCATACTATTTGCCGGAGAAATTGATTCGCCTTTATAGGCTTTTTCAAATGCCGATTTACGATCAGCCATACTCCAAATTGATTGCATATTTTTGCCTATCTCACTATCAGCGCCAGCACGAGGAAAAGCAAAATAGTGTACTGAAATACCCACATCTAGATATTGGTTAATATTTTCGTGCAGTAATTTGCAGTAATGGCAGGTATAATCAGTAAATACAAAAATGATATATTTTTCATTTTTCGCTTTGTAAACAATGGCATCTTTTTCAATTGATTTTATTAGGTTTAAATTGTTATTATTCGCAATATTTTCAGGTTCGTTACCTTCAAAGTTGTAAATAGGACCTTGTGTTAAGTATTTACCATCATCGGAAACATAAAATAGACCGTCGGGGGTCATCACATTTTTTAATCCATTGACTGGACTATTTGAAATTTTAAAATCTTTGTCTTCATAACCTAATTTTTTCATTGTATTGGAAATATCATTGTTGCTAGCCAGTAATGGCGTTGTAATTAATGCAATACTTAAACCTAAAATTAATTTTTTCATTTAATTATCCTTATTTTGTAAGCTTTAAGCTCGAGGATGATGTTTACTATGTAACTGTTTTAATCTTTCTGTAGCGACATGTGTATATATTTGTGTTGTTGACAAACTACTGTGCCCCAATAGCATTTGAACAACGCGCAAATCTGCACCGTGATTAAGCAAATGCGTTGCGAAAGCATGGCGAAGAACATGAGGAGAAAGTAATTCAACATTTATATCAATTAGTATCGCATAATATTTTATTCGATGCCAGAATGTCTGTCGTGTCATTTTTTTGCCTAAGCGACTTGGAAAAAGTACATCTACAGGCCCATTTTTTAATAGATCATCGCGAGCATATTTAAAATAATACTCAAGCCAATAAATTGCCTCTTCGCCGAGTGGCACTAAACGTTCTTTATTGCCTTTACCTACTACTCTTACTACGCCTTGACGCAAACTAATATCGCTGATTTCTAAATTAACTAATTCGGAAACACGCAAACCAGTTGCATAAAGAACCTCTAACATTGCTTTATCACGAAGTTCGATTGAATCTTCAATATTGGGTGAATTAAGCAAGGCTTCAACTTGTGATTCAGTAAGATCTTTAGGTAGCTTCTTTGCTAATTTTGGTGATGAAAGAACGGCGGTTGGGTCATCGTTACGGTAATTTTTTTGATATAAATATTGAAAGAAACGTTTAGTGGCACTAAGCAAACGAGCGGAGCTGCTGGTTTTATAACCATCATTAACTCGTTGCATTAAAAAATATTGTAAATTATGTGTTTCTGCTGTAAGGAAGCTGACATCTTGCTGTTGTAGTGATTGACTAAGTGATAATAAATCAAGTTTGTAAGAATCAATCGTATTTTCAGCTAAATTACGTTCTAACCATATTGAGTTTAAAAACTGTTCAATGAGATTTTTATTTTGTAGTGAGGCATTTTTTTTAGGCACTATAAAGTTATCTCTGCTGATATTTATTTTTGCATATTATATATCAACTCTGCTTAGGTTGCATTTTTAATAAAATGATTTAATTAGTAACAATAGGAACTATAGGAAATCTTGTTTAAAAATAAAATTCCGCCAATGTTGATTGACGGAACGATAAAACAGATAATAGGAAAAGCTTTTTTCTCTAATTATAACCAACTATATTATAACTATAAATAATTGGTTAATGTTAATCAATTTCCTAATTCAAGATCAATAATTTCAATGCTATCTTTACCACCATAAACATCATACCAAGGTGTTGCATATTGTTTTAATATCTTATTGAGATGCTCAACATTTTCACGACCAGTTTGATCTAGCCAAAGTTTTAACCCTTCTTTACCGCCATTAGCATAGGCTGCAACACCTTCAAACCATGTTGCTCTCCCTCCAAGGATGCCGCTATATTTGGCGCCATTTTCACCGGCAAAAATAAGTTCTTGGTGGAAGGTCTTTGTTGGTACACCAGCACTTAAATAGATAAAAGGGCGGGTTGCTACTTCACTTGCTTGTTTAAAATAGTCAGCAGCTTGTTTTTGTGTGTAAACAACCACATTGTTGTCGTTAAAGCCTTCTACATTCTTAAACAATACGGGAACTTCGAGTTTTAAAATATCAATATAATACTGTTCTTTAGTAAACTCTTTTATCGTATTGATGACTTTTTGAGGTTTGATTTTTGCAAATTCAGGACTTTTATCATCGGTTATCACGTTATCATATACAATCGGTTCAACAAATACAGGAATATCAGCAGCTCTAGCTTCATTGCCTAAACGTTCTAAAAAAGCATGTTTTTTGTCTAAAATATCTTGAGGATCATCCGGATTATAATAAACCAATACTTTTGCGGCATCGGCACCTTTTTTTATTAGGCGTTGTAATGAATCCTCAGGCAAAATATCGGGTAATCGTCCTGGAGTATTTGCATCATATCCTGTTTTTTCGTATGACATGATTAATCCAGCATTGCTATTTTTAGCTGCCATGCCTTTAAAACCATATTCTTCATCTAACAAAATTGCACTAACATATTTAGTTAATTCTTGAGAAACAAGTTCTTTAAATTCATACACCATATCGATATGATAACGATCTTTCCCAACAGCAGATTCCATCATTTTAACCATTGAACCACGTTGATCAATCGCTAATGCTGCAATAATACCATCTTGATTTGATAATTGTTTCATGCGCGTGAATTTACCACGAGTAATACGTTTTATAGCCATTTTGCAACTCTCCTTTAAGAATAAAATCTTCTCATTGTAGGTTTTTGCTTGCTTGTTTATTAATCATTTGGTGCTGGTTTTATCTATCTCCATCATTTGTTATATTTCATTTTTATTTTTACTTTTTTTTGAAAAAAACTTATGATTATCTTTTTTAGTTAATATTTTATTTTCCAAAAATTAGGGAATTCGTTATATTAATACACAATATTAAAGTTTAATGTAAATAATAATTTACAAGGATGATTATGCCGGACATAGTAACCACTACGCAGATACGCACATTAAACCATCAAGATTATAAAACATTGGCGCTTTCTGCATTAGGTGGAGCATTAGAATTTTATGATTTTATTATTTTTGTCTTTTTTTCAATAACTATTGGTTATCTCTTTTTTCCAAATGATATGCCAGCTTGGTTAAGTCAAGTTCAAACATTTGGTATTTTTGCTGCGGGATATTTAATACGCCCATTGGGTGGAATTATTATGGCGCACTTTGGTGATCTTTTAGGCCGAAAAAGAATGTTTACACTAAGCATATTGCTTATGGCATTACCCACATTATTTATAGGTTGTTTACCCACTTACACAAATATTGGTATTTGGGCTCCTTTATTACTTTTACTTATGCGCTTATGTCAAGGCTTAGCTGTAGGCGGTGAAGTCCCTGGAGCTTGGACTTTTGTTGCAGAACATGTACCGAAAAATAAAATTGGCTTAGCTTGCGGAATTTTAACAAGTGGTTTAAGCCTAGGCATTTTACTTGGTTCATTAGTTTCAACTGCGATGAATAAATTTTTATCTTCTGAACAGATAATGGATTGGGGCTGGCGTATTCCATTTATTATTGGTGGTGTTTTTGGATTGATTGCGATGTATTTACGTCGTTGGTTAAAAGAAACACCAATTTTTCTTGAAATTAAAAAACGTAAACAACAAGAATTATCTAAAAAAGTACCTGTTATTACGGTATTAACTCAATACTTGCCTCAAACCATTTTATCAATGCTACTTACATGGGTACTTTCTGCTGGTATCATGGTTATCATGCTCATGACGCCAATTTTGTTACAAAAACAGTTTGGTTATTCACCGATTGATGCGTTGCAGGGTAATATATTAGCAATTATTGGATTAATTATAAGCTGCACTTTCTATGGCATGATGATGGATAGATTTTCTATAGGTAATGTTTTGTTTATTGGATGTTTTATTGCAGCAATTATGATCATTATCTTTTATTTTTGGTTAGATAATCCTCATATTTTATTTATTACTTACTCGCTGACAGGATTTAGTATAGGTATAGTTGGTTCTTTTTCTTATTTTATGGTTAAAGTGTTTCCTGCGCAAATTCGTTATAGTGGAGTCTCGTTTTCATTCAATATGGCCTATGCTATTGCAGGAGGCATAACGCCTTTACTGATTTCATTTTTTAGTGATTTCGTCAGTAAAATGGCTCCCACTATTTATGTGGTTGGATTATTTTGCTTAGGCGCCTTCATTGGATTATTTTTATTAATCAATAATAATTGCCAGAAATATCTTGCTACAGACATGAAATAAACGTAATTATTATCAATAATAAGGAACGAATATTTGTTACTCGTTCCTGTAAAATAAAAACATATTAGCGTTGTCTTCAAAATTACTTAAACTTTATCTTTTTTAAATAGCTAAATATTTGTTGATTTTCTTACATATCCATTAAAGTCATATCACTTTTTGCGGCTTTATTAATTACCAAACGGCATAGAATCCTGAGATGTTTTTTACAAAAATATAATCTAACAAATGAATAGTTATACAAATACCACATAGTAATTACACTGCTGTAGAAATAATTATTCTTTTATAAATTTGTGAAATTACTCATATTTTTTCAAAATAATTCGTTTAGAATGATAATCAATTATATTTTAACTTTAAAATTATTTAGGAGAAAAATATGAAAGCTGCTGTTATCAAACAAGAATGCGATGGACAAGTCGAAATTAAAGATATCCCAGTTCGTCCTTTAGAAGAGGGAGAGGCACTTGTTGACGTTGAATATTGTGGTCTTTGCCATACTGATCTCCATGTTGCAGCAGGAGATTTTGGTAAACAACCTGGACGCGTTATAGGACATGAAGGTGTAGGGATTGTGACTAAAGTTGCCCCAGATGTAAAAAGTCTAAAAATTGGTGATCGAGTAAGTATTGCATGGTTTCATGCAGGTTGTGGTACTTGTGAATATTGTATTTCTGGAAATGAAACATTTTGCCGCAGCGCATTAAATTCAGGTTATAGCGTAGATGGAGGTATGGCAGAACAGTGCATAGTTAAGGCTGATTATGCGGTTAAAGTGCCAGAAGGGCTTGATCCAGCACAAGCAACAAGTGTAACTTGCGCTGGTGTGACTACTTATAAGGGTATTAAAGTGGCTGGTACTAAACCAGGGCAATGGCTTGCTGTATTTGGTATTGGTGGATTAGGAACGCTCGCTATCGAATATGGTAAAAAAGTTTTTAATAATAAAATCGTTGCAATCAGTAATAGTGATAATCAATTAGAATTATGTAAAACATTAGGCGCTGATTTAGTCGTTAATCCTAGAAAAGTTGAAGATGTGGGCGCTTATATTAAAAAGTATACTGGTGGTGGTGTGCACGGTGCTGTTGTAACTTCTGTGACTAAAACAGCATTCAATCAAGCTATCAATTCAGTGCGACCTTTAGGGCGAGTGGTTGCCTTAGGTCTGCCTTCAGAAAATATGGATTTAAGTATTCCTAAAACAGTATTAGATGGTATTCAAGTTTTAGGTTCATTGGTTGGCACTCGTGAAGATTTAGCCGAAGCATTTCAGTTTAGTGCAGAAGGTAAGGTCGTGCCGATAGTTGAAAAAAGGCCATTGGAAGATATCAATGATATGATCGACGAAATGAAAGCAGGTAAAATTCGAGGTCGTATGGTTGTAGATATGAAAATGAAGAAGACTAAATAAGTTAACCTTAATTGTAATTCAAAAAGCTAGCTATATGCTGGCTTATTTTTATAAATAAAAATATTATTTATTTTATTTATTTAGTTTTTTATATAAACGATACTAATCTTCCTTGTGTTTTATGAATAATTCCCTATCATAACAAAATTTCGCCGTTAATTTTATATGTTTTAAGAGGAACTTTATGGCAGAGCACAATTTAGAGAATAACTTGCGCAAGGATCTTGGTTTAGTTTCTGCATTATCACTAGTTGTTGGAATGGTTTTAGGTGCAGGAGCTTTTATGAAACCACCATCAGTATTAGAAGTTACTGGTGATTATAATTATGCGCTATTAGCGTGGATAATAGGTGGCGCCATTTCTATTTGTGGCGGGTTAACACTTTGTGAATTAGGTGTAATGTTCCCAAAAACAGGAGGAATGCTAGTTTATTTAGAAAAAATATATGGCACCAAAATTTCTCATCTCTATGGTTGGATGATGACAGTTATTTTCGCTCCTTCATTAGTTGGAGCGTTGGTTGGATATTTTAGTTCAGTATTTTGTCTATTATTTAATATTGATGATTCTTATACAATGGCGGTAAGTGCTGGTGTTTTGGGTTTTATTGCTTTTATTAATGCTATTGGTATTAGAGAGGCAGGTTATTTACAGACAATTGCTACTGTTTGTAAACTTATTCCTATATTGTTATTGGCTATATTTGGATTATGTGAAGGAAATGGCCAAGTCGCATTATTCACTGCTAGTGGTCAAGGTATTGAATCTTATGCTCCTTTTGCAGTAGCTATTCTCGCCACCCTCTTTGCTTATGATGGTTGGGCACAAGTTGCATCAGTAGCTGGTGAGATTAATAATCCATCAAAAATATTACCTAAGGCGATTATTTTTGGCATTATTTTTCTTGTTGTTGTTTACGCTTGTATTAATATTGCATTATTTAAGATTTTTCCTGTCCAAGAGATGATTTCACTAGGTCATGATGCATCATCTGTTGCTTCACAACGGATGTTTGGACATTTTGGCGGAAATTTAGTTGCTGTTGGTATTATGGTTTCGATTCTTGGCGGAATTAATGGATATATTATGACGTTATCTCGTACTATATTTAGTATGGCTGAGAGGGGAACTATTATTGGCGCGCGTTATTTAAGTACTATTGATGATGATAGCCGCTCACCTGTTAATGCGATTATTGTTTTAGTTATTTTTTCTTTCTTATATTCAACGCTTCTTGATGCAGACCGTTTATCAGAAATCTCAATGTTTTCAATTTGGGTATTTTATTTACTAACGTTCGTTGGAGTGATGGTTGCTCGTAAAAAATACCCAGAAGTACATAGGCCTTATAAAGTTATTGGTTATCCAATAATTCCCATCATTGCAATGCTAGGGGCTGCTTATGTTATTTATGGTATGTTAGTTTACCAAACCATAAATGGTATTGTTTCTATCGTACTGACTTTAATTGGTTTGCCAATATATTATTATTACTATGGTAAAAATAAAAATAGAGAGCTTTCTCTTGGTGAAATGAAAAAATATACAATAAAAAGAATGGTAATCATTGCAGTTTCAACAATTATTATTGTAAATTTGTTTGTTGCTTATGGTTTTTTTGTTAGCAACTAAAATTAAAAGAGTTTATGAAAAAATGCCAGGCAAATTGTCTGGCATAATATTTTTTAAATGAGATAGTAATTATTTACTCAATATTCTCTCTGATACTTTTTTTAGGTTTAAAGGTATAGTTGAATATTACTAATAATGCAAAAATAGCAATAAAAATACTCATAATAATATCTTTATTAAACCATTTTGCCATATTACCTAGAATGATCCCAATACCACAAAAATCCACGTCTGAGAAAGTTGTATTTGCAAAACCAAGTGATCCTAAAACAGGCAATAAAAGAACCGGTAAAAATGTTACTAATAAACCATTAGCGAATGCGCCAAGCATTGCACCTCGGCGACCGCCCATAGCGTTACCAAATACACCTGCTGTGGCACCACAAAAGAAATGAGGAACAACACCAGGTAATATAAGAACGAAATCTAATTGCCCTAAAAAAAATAGTCCAACTAAGCCACCAAGGAAACTAAATAAAAATCCAACAAGCACAGCATTAGGGGCATATGGAAATACTACGGGACAATCAAGAGCTGGCTTTGCATTAGGTACTAATTTTTCTGAGAAGCCTGTAAATGCAGGTACAATTTCGGCCAGAATTAATCGTACACCTTGAAGAATAATAAATACACCGGCAGCAAAGGTAATCGCTTCTATAATCGCATAAACTAAATAATTTTCACCGCTACTTAGTTCTTTTTCGACATAAGAAGAACCAGCAAATATGGCTAAAATGAGATAAATAACCATCATTGTTAATGAAATTGAGATTGAACTATCTCGTAAAAAACTTAGATTTTTAGGTAAATTCATATCTTCTGTTGATCGAGATTTTTTACCTACAGCTTGCCCAATCCAGCCAGCTAATACATATCCTAAAGTACCAAAATGACCAAATGCGACATCACTATTACCCGTAATTTTATGCATGTGAGGTTGTGCTAAAGCAGGGAAAAATGCCATGATGAGTCCCAGAACTAACGAACCTGTGAATACAAGTTGCCAGCCACCAAATCCTGCTACAGTTAAAATAATACTAATCATACAGGCCATATAAAAAGTATGGTGTCCTGTCAAAAAGATAAATTTTAAACGAGTAAAACGCGCAACGATAATATTGGCAACCATGCCAAATGCCATAATTAATGCGGTTGCTGTACCATATTGTTCTAACGCCATAGAAACAATTGCTTCATTATTAGGAATAATTCCTTGTAATTTAAAAGCCTGTTCAAACATGCTCCCCAATGGAGTAATCGCACTGATTAGAACTGTTGCTCCACCACCTAATACCAAAAATCCGAGAATCGTTTTAATAGTTCCTTTAATCGTATCAGCAAATGGCTTTCGTTGAATCAATAATCCAATCATAGCAATAAGACCAACTAATACAGCAGGAACCTTTAAAATATCAACAATAAATTTTACTATTTCTTGAATCATAGCAATACCTCATGATTTAATCAGCATTTAGCAAAATGCTCAACGAGTTTTGATTCTAGATCGTTGATATCAATAATATTGCTTAGTACGACTAATTTATCTGCAGGGATTCCCGAGCTAGTGGCTAAATCTTTTGTCATAACAAACAGATCGGCTTCATCTGGTGTTATAGACGCAAGATCTGCATGCGTAACTTCAGCATCAACATTTAATTTTTTTAGTACTTTTTTAATATTCATTTCTACCATAAAACTACTACCTAAACCTTGACCACAAACAGCCATAATTTTCATATCTTTTTCCTTTAGTTAGTCTTATTAAATTTAATAACGATTAATTACTGATAGAATTTGTTCACGATGTTGGGCATTAAAAATTGTCTGAATATCGTTTACTTCAGTAAACAATGTTGCTAATTGAGTTAACATTTTTATGTGACTTGTATTATCAATTGCAGCTAATAATGTAATTAAATATACGGGGTCATTATCAGCTGAGTTGAAGTTGACACCGTGTTTCACAACTAACATGGATAATCCTAACTGATTCACACCTTGCTCAGGTCTGGCATGAGGCATAGCAATACCTGGAGCCAACACATAGTAAGACCCCATTGTTTCATGCGATTTAAAAATTGCCTCAATATAGTTAGGGGAAATAGTATTATTAGTTAATAAAGGCGATGCACAAAGCTGTATAGCTGCTTTCCAATCACTAACAGAATCAACAACATTTACTGTTTGTTGTGTTAAATATCTTGCGAGCATTTTCTCTCCATTAAAATATTTATGACAATTTATTAAATAAACTATCATATGGTTTAAACATAGCCACCTATAAGATAATAGAAATGTGATAGCGCTATCAAACTTGAATGAAATTTTATTTATTTTGTGATTTAGATAACATTTTTAATGAATTAATCAAAAATAACCCTATTAATAAAATAATATTATCTAAAAAATTGTCATTTAAAATAATAGGCTATTGGCGTTCACATTAATTTATCGCTAGCTTGATGATGGTTAAAATCAACATTCCTTAGATACTGCTTAGCTCAGATTAAATTAGGATAAAAAATGCAAAGTGTAAAAAAGTGAAGAAGTACAGGGCAGATTACTTTATTCGATGTGGCTAAATATGCAGGTGTGGGCACTATGACTGTGTCTCGTGCTTTACGCACTCCTGGAAGAGTTTCAGATAAACTTCGCAAAAAGATTCAAATTGCTATTGATGTGTTAGGATATAAACCAAATGTGGCAGCGAGTTTGTTAGCCTCTGCATCGGCTAACCCAGTTATTGCGGTTATAACCACAAAAATCCATGATCATTCTGCTCAAATCTTACTTGATGCATTACAAGCAAGTTTAACTAAACAAGGATATACAATATTGTTTGTTGAATCTGACTATAATTATAAACGAGAATCACAGTTGCTGGATAATCTATACAATTATAACCTTGAAGCAATATTGTTATTTTATGTCGAAAATGACGCTATTATTGAAAACATTAATTTAAAAAAAATGATTCCAATTATGAATATTGGTAAGCAAGATGATATATCAGCAGATGCTTACGTAGGGTTAGATAATAGTTTGGCAATGTATATGTTAACCGAACATATAATAAAAAAGGTTATCAAAATATTGGATTACTCTGTGCTAGCCATCAAAATTTTCTTTTTCAACAACGTTTACATGGCTGGTATAAAGCAATGTTAGATTATCATTTACCTACTCACCGAGTTATCAATGCTGCTCTACCTTCCAACTTTAGTACTGGAAGTTTATTACTTTCCGATATACTGTTAAATTGGCCTGAAATTAATGCATTAATTTGCACTACAGATGAATTAGCATGCGGTGTGCTTTATGAGTGCCAACGGCGACATATCCGAGTACCTCACCAATTAGCTGTTAGTGGATTTGGTGATAACGAGTTTAGTCAATTCAGTTTTCCTCCTTTAACAACGGTATCTTTACCGTCTGAAAAAATAGGAGAATATCTAGCGAGTCAATTATTAAATAAGTTAAGAGGTGAAACTCATTGCCATAAGCCAGATTTGTCTGTGTTAGTTCCTACACTTCGTTTAAGAACAAGCAGTTAGTTATTATTGGATGGATTTTGAGTATGCCTCTAATTTACTAGTAAGTAACTCTAAAAATAATGAATAATTGCATCAGGTTATGGCTATTTTATTTAAATTTATTTGCCAAATAAGATATATGTCAATGCTAAGCCTTCTATCTTGATTTTTTACAGGGAACTTGTCAGAGAGTAAATACTGAACCCAAAGGCACCAATTTTCCGTAAGCTATAGTAATAAAAGGAAGAAAGATTTTTAAAATGTCAGAAAATAGGTAGTGGTCGGCGAGAGAGGATTCGAACCTCCGACCCACTGGTCCCAAACCAGTTGCGCTACCAAGCTGCGCTACTCGCCGTTAGGAAGCGCATGATACTGCGCTTCCTAAAAAGTGTCAAGACTTACCACGAAAAATTATGCTTTTTATTTCCTTATTTTGATAAAGGAGCGGGTGTTTTACCAATACGTTGATAAAATTCAACAACAAAATCCTCATAACGTTTATTAGCAACCGCCTCTCGAATTTCTGCCATTAAGCGTTGATAATAGCGTAAATTATGAATAGTATTTAACCTAGCGCCTAAGATCTCACCACATTTATCTAAGTGATGGAGGTACGATTTAGTATAATTTTTACACGTATAACAGTCACAATATGGATCAAGAGGCGAGGTATCATCTTTATATTTAGCATTACGAATTTTAACTACACCATTTGTCACAAATAGATGACCATTACGTGCATTACGGGTTGGCATTACACAGTCAAACATATCAATACCACGGCGTACGCCCTCTACTAAATCTTCAGGTTTACCTACACCCATTAAATAACGAGGCTTATCAGCAGGCAATTGTGGGCATGTGCCTTCTAAAATGCGATGCATATCGGCTTTAGGTTCACCAACGGCAAGTCCTCCAACAGCGTATCCGTCAAAACCGATTTCAGTTAATCCTTTAATAGAAATATCACGTAATTCTTGGTGTATACCTCCTTGCACAATGCCAAAAAGCGCATTTTTATTGCCTAATTCGTCAAAACGCTGACGGCTACGTTTTGCCCAACGTAATGACATCTCCATTGATTTTTTAACATAGTCCCATTCGGCTGGAAAGGGGGCACATTCATCAAAAATCATCACAATATCTGAACCAAGATCATATTGGATTTCCATTGAAATTTCAGGAGATAAGAAAATTGAATCACCATTAATAGGATTACGGAAATAAACACCTTCTTCTTTAATTTTTCGGATATCGCCAAGACTAAAAACTTGGAATCCACCTGAATCAGTTAAGATTGGTCCAGGCCATTGCATAAAATCATGTAAATCTCCATGTTTACGCATAATTTTTTGCCCAGGTCTTAGCCATAAATGAAAGGTGTTGCCAAGTAATATTTGTGCGCCTGTTGCAGCCACTTCTTCTGGCGTCATGCCTTTTACTGTGCCATACGTGCCAACAGGCATAAATGCTGGGGTTTCAACAATATATTCGACGCCACGACGTTCGAATTTCATACGTCCTCGACGAGCTAGCCCGTCAGTATTGCCTAGTTCAAATTTCATTTTTTTGTTAACCTCTTGCGACCAAATAAACAGTTTGGCGCAAATTAATTATTACCATAATACATTTTGTATCAACAAATTGACCATCTAGTTTATCGTTCCTAGCTTAGATAGACAACTTTTAGAAAGGATTAAAACATTTTAACCCATGTTATTTCATTATTATCATGTTTAATAGCGTGCTCACCTATCAGTTGTCAAAAACAAAATAATCAAACTTTATTAATTATATCAGTACAAAAAATCATCAAAACAAGTTGTTTTAGCAATTAGTTAACAAGCATTCCTAATTGGCTAACTAAAGCTTAATCAGAGTTAATTCGATGCATTTTTCAGAAAGCCAATAATATTAAATAGAAATATTACACATCGTTCTGCTTAGCAATAAACATAGCATCACCATAGCTAAAGAATCGATACAGCTCTTTTACGGCTTGTTGATAAGCGTTCATAGTATTTTCATAACCAGCAAAGGCTGAAACTAGCATAATTAATGTTGATTCAGGTAGATGAAAATTTGTGATTAATGAATCGACTACATTAAAATGATAACCAGGATAAATAAAAATTTGTGTGTCACCAAAAAATGGTGTGATGCAGCCAGTTTTTTGAGCGGCGCTTTCTAGCGCTCTAACAGATGTTGTGCCAACAGCAATGACTTTATTTCCACGAAATTTACAAGTTAGAACTGCATCTACTACTGATTCAGGAACTTCAGCATATTCCGCGTGCATAACATGTGATTCAATATTTTCAACTCTAACTGGTTGAAAAGTGCCAGCACCAACGTGTAAAGTGACAAAAGCGATTTCTGCGCCTTTTTCTTTCAGTTTTGCTATTAAAGGATCATCAAAATGCAGACCAGCTGTAGGAGCAGCAACAGCACCTGGCACTTTACTATAAACAGTTTGATAAACCTCATGATCTTGCTCATCATCTGGGCGATCGATGTAAGGAGGGAGCGGAATATGCCCTATTTTATTCAAAATACTGAGTACATCATTCGGAAATTGCAATTCAAATAAGGTATCATGCCGAGCTAACATGGTTACTCTGATTGGTTCATTTTCTCCTAATAACAATTCTGTTCCTGCTTTAGGCGATTTTGATGCTTTAATATGGGCAAGTGCTCGGTTATTATCTAATAATCTCTCAATTAGTATTTCAATTTTTCCTCCCGACATCTTTTTACCATACAGGCGGGCAGGAATCACTTTTGTATTATTAAAAATCAGCAAATCACCAGGATTGATTTTCTCAATAATATCAGTAAATACACCATGTTCAATTTTGCCGGTATTACCATCAAGAGATAAAAGTCGGCAGCTACTTCTTATTTTAGAAGGATGCTTTGCTATAAGTTCTTTCGGAAGCGTAAAATTAAAATCGGATAGTTGCATAATTATAAACCTTAAAAATGAAGAACTAGTCTAAATGCCATAAAATAAGTAAGCAAGCAATTATTTATTGATTATTATCAAAGTTAGTTTAAAATTCGTTTCGGTTAACTGACGTTATCAAAAAAATCAATTATTATTTATATAAGGAAAATAGTATGAAAAAACATTCAAAAGCCTTTTTTGCTGTACTTCCTTTAGTTGCTTCAATGTCATTAGTTGGCTGTAACAGCATGGGCTTTGATGATTATGCTAATTTTGGGATGAGAGGTATAAAAGCTGCAACTCTTAGTGATAATGAAGTGAAAACGTTGAGTGCCAAATCATGCGCTCAAATGGATGCTAAATCAAGAATTGCCCCAGCAAACAATGCTTATACTAAACGATTAAGAAAGATTAGTAAAACACTTGGTAATAATTTAAATGGAATACCAATTTCATATAAAGTATATCTTACAAAAGATGTTAATGCATGGGCAATGGCTAATGGATGTGTTCGTGTTTATAGTGGTCTAATGGATATGATGACTGATAATGAAATTCAAGGCGTTTTAGGGCATGAATTAGGTCATGTTGCTTTAGGTCATAGTAAAAAAGCCATGCAAGTTGCTTATGCAACTGAGATTGCTCGTGATGCAGCTGCTAGTTCTGGAAATGCTGCAGTAACTACACTATCTAAATCTAAATTAGGAGCTTTGGCTACAGCAGTTGTTAATGCTCAATTCTCTCAGACCCAAGAAAAAGAAGCTGATAACTATTCTTTTGATCTCTTAGTTAAGAAAAAAATTAATCCTGCAGGGCTTGCAACAGCTTTCGATAAGTTAGGTAGTGGTGATACATCATTATTAAGTAGTCATCCATCCTCATCATCACGAGCAGCAAATATTCGTAAAAAAATTGCAGATTTGAAAAAACTAACAGAATTGAAGAAATAAATACTGTAGACTAAGTTGAAAGGCGCCACTACGGCGCTTTATTTATTTTCAAATGGTTAAAATAAATTTACTTTAGTAAGTTGCACTTTCTTAAATTAACTTATTAATCTGCTTTGACTAAACATTTTAAATAATTTGACTTAACTATTAAATTAATAGTTATGGTTTAATCCTTATCTTTATTGTTATCAAAACATTAATAATTTATTAAATTATTTCTCAAAAGTTAATATTCAAATAATCCGAAACACATAATGTTGCTATATTACTAGTTAATAATGAACTAGTTTAAATCAATTTAAACTTTCAATCTTTTTAAAGAAAAAAATAAAATACCTTTGCAAAATTGTATATTTAAAACGCTAATTCCTTATATTTTAAAATATAAGTGTTAATTATAATAATTATTGAATATTTGTAATTATAAATGTATTATTACTGATAATTTTTTGATAATTTAGTTTTAAATAATTTTTATTTCGTAAATTATCTTAAAATTAATTGTTCGGACATCGATCACCTTTATAGGCATTGACTAGTATTTAAACCAATACCTACCAAATGGTTTTTGATAGTTGCTATAAATCATCAATTCATTGTTTATGACGATGAAGTAATTATTATATAAATTGTGGATGCATTAATGGAAGTTGCTACATCAATTAACTGATAGATAGATTGTTATCGTTACTTACAATGGTTTAGAGTTAATTAAAAAAGCAATTGACATTAAGGTAAAGGAAGTAAAAGTAATGAAAAAACATAACTGGACTCGGCATTTGCCTTGCCTAGGCGTAAGTGCTGCTTTTTTACTTAGTTCAAATACTATTTATGCTGGCACGCACTATGTACCTAAACTAAATGTTATTCGGGATGAATTTAATACAGAAGAGAAGCTTAATCTCAGTATTTATAACCCAAAAGTTAAGTTAACATCCGATGGGTTATTTACCACTCCAATGGGGCTTTATGTCTACACCAACTATCCCACCAAAATAGCCGAATATCAAATTACAATTTACCGACAATCGGACGTGGATAATCAATATCCATTAAAGATATTGCGTTTTAGTGATATTAGTCCTTATGAAGCGGTATTATGGAATGGTGATACCGATAATGGTGAGCCGTTATCGATTGATACAGAGTATAAAGCGGTTTTAACTACGATTAGTCATACAGGATTAAAAGATAATGTTTATGCGGTAATGTTTCGTACTTTGGGTCATGGCGTGACTCAAGAAAGTGATTTTATTGCTTATACTAAACCCAATGTTGAAGCTGATTTGGTTAATAACGGAGCGTTATTTTACGGTCAATTAAAATCCGACAGTACGATTCCTGGATTTGGGCAAAGTCGTATTGATCATCAAGGTATAGTTGCCTCAGCTCAAGATCGTAAGGTAGTAATACAAATGAGCGGTCTGAACGATAAGAAAGAAGTCATGCTAAATGGTCAGCGATTGGTGGTGGATAATCATGGTCGAGCCATGCGTGAGCTGATTTTGTCTCCTGGTGAATATGAATTTAATTTAAGTTGGCAAGATGAAGAAGGTCAACGCCAATCTCAAAATGAGAAGTTGGTTGTTGAACAAGAAGACGATATTTTTTACGTAGGTATTGTGGATATTACTTATGCACAAAATAATGTGACAGGAGAAGGTAAAGCCATATTAGAAGAAGCTGACAGTCATCATTACAGCGGCAAGGGCAGTTGGGATGGTCGGGTTGCATTTTATTTAAAAGCCAACAAGGGTGATTATCGTTTAACGGCTCATTTAGATACAACTGAGACCAAATTAAAAAATGCGTTTGGTCATTTAGGTGAAAAAGACCCGAGTCGTTTTGTGCGTGAGCTTGACCCACAATCTTACTATCCGATTTATGGTGATGATTCGACGACTGAAAGTGATATTGATACGGAAGGTAAGTTTTATATCAAATTAGAAAAAGGCAAAAGTTACGGTTTATGGGGTAATTACAATACTCAAATTACAGGTAATGAGTTTGCTAATTTTAACCGAAGTTTATACGGAGCGAAGTTATACCATGAAAGTGAGGAAACCACGCAATATGGGGATACGCGCACGTTGGCAACGGTGTTTTTATCCAATGGAGAGACTCGAGGAAGCCATAATGAGTTGGCCTCAACGGGTGGTAGTTTATACTTTTTAAAACATCAACGTATTACAGAAGGCAGTTTAAAGCTGTCGATGGAAGTGCGTGACCGTAACACAGGTCGAGTCATTAGTACTAGCACGTTAACGGAAGGCGTGGATTATGAAGTTAATCAATTTCAGGGACGAGTGATGTTAACCAAAGCGTTGCCAATGACCAGTAATGGGGGAGTAGGTAGTTCCATTATTGAAGGTGGAGGTAACTTAGTAGGGGGTGACCCTGTTTGGATTATTGCGGAATATGAATATTATGCTGATGGTTTTGATTT
>NZ_LZHI01000026.1:0-55589 GCF_001690385.1 Gilliamella sp. Choc6-1 | reverse complement strand
CATATGGGTTCATCAAATGGCGCACGTCCTCGCGGAACCGTACTTTGGTCTCTCAACTTTATGCGGTATTAGCAGTCGTTTCCAACTGTTGTCCCCCTCCATCTGGCAGATCCCCATACATTACTCACCCGTCCGCCACTCGTCATCAAGTGCAAGCACTCATGTTACCGTTCGACTTGCATGTGTTAAGCCTGCCGCCAGCGTTCAATCTGAGCCATGATCAAACTCTTCAATTTAAAGTTTGATGCTCAATAACTGTCTCTGACATATTCAAATGAATCTTCAGTGTCACTTATCAAGACTTCTTAATCTTTTTAGTCCGTAGACTTTAATTCTTCGTCTCGCAAGTGCCCACACAGATTGTCTGTTTCTTCTTTTTAAAGAGCTAACAGCTTATATCTTTCATCAACCTTTTGTTGATTTAGTTCGCTGTCTCAAGGGTTGCGTATGTTACTCACTTCACTTGTGAACGTCAACCCCTATTTTAGAATTTTTTATTTTTTTGTATTGAGTGACTGTTTTTTACACAAATTTATGCATTATAGGGTTATCTTTAGTTGTTTTGTCACATCAATTGCTTTATTAATGGCCTCTTTAACTGTCGATGCTCTAGCTAACGCAACACCCATTCTTCGTGTTCCTTTTACTTCTGGTTTACCAAACAAACGTAAATCGGTTTGCGGCTCGCTTAATGCTTTATCAATATTAGCAAAAGTTATTTGCTTGGAATTACCTTCTACTAATAAGACAGACGATGCACAAGCACCATATTGTTCTATAATTGGAATTGGCAATCCTAATATTGCTCTAGCATGTAATGCAAACTCAGATAAGTTTTGTGAAATTAACGTCACCATACCGGTATCATGAGGGCGAGGTGATACTTCACTAAACCATACTTGCTCCCCTTTAACAAATAATTCAACACCAAATACTCCTCGCCCACCTAATGCTTCTGTTATTTTAGTTGCAATATTTTTCGCTTTTTTCAATGCTTTTTCAGGCATCTGCTGAGGTTGCCAAGATTCTCGATAATCACCTTTTTCTTGACGATGGCCAATTGGTTCGCAGAATGAAACTCCGTTAATATGCCGAACAGTCAGCAAAGTAATCTCGTAATCAAAATCAACAAAACCTTCTATGATTACTTTCCCTTTACCAGATCGCCCCCCTTCTTGAGCATATATCCATGAAGATTTGATATCTGCTTCACTACGCAATAAAGATTGACCTTTACCCGAAGAGCTCATAACTGGCTTAACCAAACATGGAAAACCGATCTCTTTTACCATTTGTTCATATTCAAATTCGTTTTCAGCGAAACGGTAAGGTGAAGTGGGTAGTTTTAATTCTTCTGCAGCAAGACGGCGAATTCCCTCACGATTCATTGTTAATTGCGTTGCTTTTGCTGTTGGAATAATAGTAAATCCTTCTTTTTCCAACTCAATTAATGTAGATGTAGCAATAGCTTCAATTTCTGGTACGATATAATCAGGATTTTCCACTTCAATGACTTTTCTTAGAGCCCCCCCATCAAGCATATTAACAGTATGATACCGATGAGCTACTTGCATTGCTGGCGCATTAGCATAGCGATCAACAGCAATAACTTCACAGCCAAAACGCTGTAATTCTATCGCCACTTCTTTAGCTAATTCTCCTGCACCACAAAGCAATACTTTAGTTGCAGTCGGTGATAAAGGAGTACCTAATTTAGCCATAATTCCCTCATACACAGTTAATCGTTATACCTCAAAAAATAAAAAATCGGGAAAATTATCCCGATTTTTTAATCAATATTAAGCTTGATAAGGATCACGTAAAATCATGGTTTCATTGCGATCAGGACCTGTTGAAATAATATCAATTGGTGTTTCAGTTAACTCTTCAATTCTTTTGATATAAGCTTTTGCGGCTTGCGGCAGTGCATCATAGCTTTTAATACCAAAAGTTGATTCACTCCAACCTGGCATAGTTTCATAAACAGGTTTTACTAAGCTCCACTCTTCAGCGGCAGCTGGAGCGTTTTTGATAACATCACCATTTGGTAATTGGTAACCGACACAAATTTTTACTTCTTTAAGCCCATCTAACACATCAAGTTTAGTTAAACAAAATCCAGAGACAGAATTAAGTTGTACTGCTTTACGCACAGCAACAGCATCAAGCCATCCAGTTCGACGGCGACGACCTGTCGTTGCACCAAATTCATTACCTTGTTTGCAAAGATATTCACCAACTTCGTCAAATAGCTCGGTAGGGAATGGACCAGCACCAACACGCGTAGAGTAAGCTTTAACAATACCTAACACATAGCCAACATAACGCGGACCAAAACCAGATCCCGTTGCCACACCACCAGCAGTAGTATTAGAAGAAGTTACAAAAGGATAAGTACCATGATCGATATCAAGTAATGTACCTTGTGCACCTTCGAACATAATTCTTTCGCCTTTTCTTCGTGCATCTTCCAAAAGTGCAGGAATATCGGCAATCATAGCAACTAAAATATCAGCAATCGCTAATGTATCATCTAACACTTTTTGATAGTCAACCGCTTCTGCTTTGTAATAGTTGACTAATTGGAAGTTATGGTACTCCATCACTTCTTTTAATTTTTCAGCAAAAGCTTGGCGATCACGTAAATCACCGACTCGAAGCCCACGGCGAGCAACTTTATCCTCATAAGCAGGACCAATACCACGCCCTGTTGTTCCAATAGCTTTATTACCACGAGCTTTTTCTCGAGCTTGATCTAATGCAATATGGTAAGGCAAAATTAGAGGACATGATTCAGAGATAAGGAGTCTTTCCTTAACAGGAATACCACTATTTTCTAACTCTTTCATCTCTTTCATCAAAGCATCAGGACAAAGCACTACACCATTAGCAATAATGCTAATAACATCATTACGTAAAATTCCTGATGGAATTAAGTGTAATACTGTTTTTACACCATTAATAACTAATGTATGACCTGCATTATGCCCACCTTGATAACGAACAACATATTTTGCTTTTTCTGTGAGTAAATCAACAACTTTACCTTTACCTTCATCACCCCATTGTGTACCTAGCACAACAACATTATTACTCATAAGCTATTTACTCATTCTATTATTTATTTGATTTTAATTTCATATATTGGAAAAAGTCATTATCAGGGCTAATTACCATAACATCATTACTTGTAATGCTTTTTTCATAAGCTTTTAAACTACGAATGAAGCTAAAAAACATCATATCTTTACCAAAAGCATCAGCATATAGTTTTGCGGCAACGGCATCCCCTTCACCACGGATAATACGTGACTCTCGCTCAGCTTCAGATAAAATTTTAGCCGCTTGCAATGTTGCGCTAGCTCGGATTTCCTCTGCTTTTCTTACACCCTCAAAACGCTTATCTCGAGCAATAACTTCGCGTTCTGCTCGCATTCTTGCATAAATAGAACCAGAAACAGCATCAGGGAAGTTTATCTTTTTTATACGCACATCAATTACTTCAACCCCAAAAGCTCTTAAACTAGTTTTGCCATCTTCAGAATCTTTTTTAAGATCAACAGGTAGATTACCAATTTGAGCATGTTTAACTACTTCATGATGAGTACCATTTAAAGAATCTTTAACACGAATCATTAAAGAATTACGTGATTTAGTATCCGCGTTAGAATCGTTTATAATATCTTCATTACTAAGCTTACCAATTTCAGCTCTTAAACGGCCATTCAAACGTGCTAATAATAAGTCTTCAACATTGTTACCACCAGCTACCGTTTCATAATAACGGTTAAAATCTATAATTTTCCATTGAACAAAATAGTCAACAATTAGCTCTTTTTTTTGTACATTAAAAAACCGCTGTTCTCTATTATTATTAGAACTATTTGTCGTGTGGATTTTTGCATCAATTATTTTTACTCTATCCATACCAGGAATTTTGAAATGTAATCCAGGTTTTGACAAAGCAATAATTTTATTGAATCGCAATACGACTCCACGCGTACCTTCTTCAATAACATAAGCACTTGAAAAAAATATCCCAATCAAGATTAAGACAATAGGAATTAATAGTTTACGCATTTTTTCTCCTTATCGTCCTATAGTTCGCGTAGTATTTCCTGAAATACTACCACCATTAGGTTTATTACTATTTTGTGATTCAGGTTTAGTTTCTTGTCGATTTTTTATTTCCTCAGAAGTATTTAGCATATTAAAATGATAACTTTCATTTGTATTTGATAAGGTCGAGGTATCAAAACCCTTTTCAGCTTTATTTTTTAATAATTGCTCTAACGGCAATACCATTAAATTACCACTTTTATCATTAATAATGACTTTATTAGTTTTACTTAATATTTTTTCCATTGTTTCGATATATAAGCGCTCTTTAGTTATTTCAGGCGCAACTTTATATTGTGGTAATATTTTTTCAAATCGAGCAACATCACCAGATGCTTCAAGTTGAACGCTAACTTTATAAGCATTAGCATCAGCTAAAATTCTTGCAGAACGACCTTCTGCTTGCTGAATTAACTGCACTTTATCCGCTTCAGCCTGCTTTATCTCACGTTCACTGTCACCTTGAGCTCGTATAGCATCATCATAAGCGTCCTGAACTTGCTCTGGCGGTCCTGCAACTTGGAAATTTAAATCAACAATATTAATTCCCATATCGTAATGAGTAATAACATTTACAAGCTCATCTTTAGTGCTACTTTCAAGTGCTGCACGCCCATCTGAAATAATAGCATCAATATTAGAACTACCTACAGCCGTTCTAAGCGCACTATCAGCTGCTTGATGAAGGCTATCTTTAACATTAGTAACATTAAATAAATATTTTAAAGGATCATTAATACGATACTGAACATTCATTTCAACATAAACTAAGTTTTCACCTGTAGTAACGATGTATCCTTTCACATTAAAATTTTGTGTTCCTTGTGTATCGACAATATAAAGATTATCGATCAATGGCATTCTCCAATTCAACCCTGGTTGTATGATTTCAGATTGAACTTGACCAAAACGAGTAATTACGCCTCTTTGGCTTTGGTTTATAGTATAAAAGCCACTTACGCCCCAAATAAGTATTAATGCAATTATAACAATGCTACCTATTTTAGTAGCACTAATTGGGCGTTTTCCTGGTAATAATCCACCAATATTGCCTGAATTACCTTTTTTTAAAAGGTTTTTAATTTTATCAAATAAATTACCTGATGAACCAGAAGGCTTTTTGTTATTATTTCCCCATGGATCATTGTCTTGTCCGTTATTTCCGGGCTGATTCCACGCCATATTTTATATGCTCCATTTAACAATTAGTTGTTATTTTGCGTATTAGTTAAGTATAACAGATCTGGCTCTTGTTTACAGAGCCTATTCCACTCAATTGAAGGCATTCTTACATTTAAATAAAAATTACCATCATCACAAATAATTTCCTTTTCTACTGCATTTAATTGATATAGACGACTTCTTATTCTAACTAAATAAGCAGGCAAACTTATCTGACAAATTTGCATTTGTTTAGTAAGTATTTCTTTTAAAGCGATAAATAAAAGATCTAATCCTAAATTATTTTGGGCTGAAATCCAAACACGAATTGGGATGCCATTTTCATCTCGATCAATACTTGGCTGTTTATCTTCTATTAAATCGATCTTATTCATAACAAATAGTGTCGGTATTTTGTGTGCATTAATTTCAAATAATACCTCATCAACTGCATACATGCTATCTAACAAATTAGGATCGGCTGCATCTACCACATGCAATAATAATGCTGCTTCTTGTGTTTCGAGAAGTGTTGCTTTAAAAGCTGCAATAAGATCATGCGGTAAATGACGAATAAAACCTACTGTGTCAGCTAAAACAACCTGACCAACATCATTAACATAAATACGCCGTAATGTTGGATCAAGCGTAGCAAATAGTTGATCAGCCGCATAAACATTGGCATTAGTTAACACATTAAATAATGTCGATTTACCAGCATTAGTATAACCAACAAGTGAAACTGTTGACAGATCAGCTTTGTTCCTAGATTGGCGATTTTGGTTACGTTGTTTTTCAACTTTAGCTAGTTTTGACAAAATTAATTGAATGCGATGACGAATCAATCTTCTATCGGTTTCTAACTGAGTTTCACCCGGTCCACGTAAGCCTATCCCACCTTTTTGACGTTCTAAATGCGTCCAACCTCGAACTAAACGTGTGGATAAATATTGTAATTGTGCTAGCTCGACTTGTAATTTACCTTCATGTGTTCTAGCTCGTTGCGCAAAAATATCTAGAATTAATCCGGTTCGATCAACAACTCGGCATTTACACAATAATTCTAAATTACGTTCTTGGGATGGCGTCAAAGCATGATTTACTAAAATAACCGAAGCGTCAAGCTGTTTAACTTTTTGAGCTATTTCTTGAGCTTTACCTTCACCAATAAAATATTTTGCTTGAGGTGCTTTTCTTGAAGTTGTTACAATATCGAGAACGTCTATCTTAGCTGAAGAAACTAATACTTCAAACTCTTCAAGATCCTCGATATTGCTTTCTTTAGGGAAGAATACATGAACTAATAAGGCAGTTTCACCGCCTTTATGTCTTTCAAACAATCAGATTCTCCACTGAAATATCAGCTTTCGCCTTCCTCTTCAGTCTGAGATACAAATCCAGAAATAGGTCTAGATGGTACGACTGTTGAGATAGCATGTTTATATACCATTTGGCTAACAGTATTTTTTAACAAAATCACAAATTGATCGAAAGACTCAATTTGTCCTTGTAATTTAATACCATTAACTAAATAGATAGATACTGGAATATGCTCGCGACGAAGCAAGTTTAAATAAGGATCTTGTAATGACTGCCCTTTTGACATGAGTTTATCCTTTAATAAGAAAATTATAATAAGATGAAAGAACCAATAATGTTATCGCAGAAAATAAATTATTATTCACGACGAAAAATAAAACTCTTTTATTATCTACCAAAATAACATAAAAAGCACTGTTCTTAAACCAAACAACAACAATTAATGCACAAATAACTAAAATTTTAATGAATTTAAACCAAAAAGTAAAAAATTATACCCATGTTTAACAAACGCTTGCAATATTTTTACTAAAATTACTAGGGTAATTTAAATTAAAAATATTCGTACTCTTTTATTTCAATATGTTATCAAAAATAGAACCTATATTATCGGTATTTAACCATGTTATAGGTTGTTTCCAACCTCGTAACCACGTTATTTGTCTTTTCGCTAATTGGCGTGTAGCGCAGATCCCTTTAAATACCATCTCATCATAGCTAGTACAACCATTTAAATATTCCCACATTTGACGATAACCAACACAACGAATAGAAGGTAAATTTAAATGCAAATCAGTTCGCTGCATAAGTGCTCTAACCTCATTTTCAAATCCTTGATCAAGCATTTGTAAAAAACGTTGCTCAATACGTTCATGTAATTGAGACCTATCTTTTGGCATAATAGCAAATTGCATAATATTATATGGTAATGCTTCACCACTTTCTTGTGTAAGTTCAGTTAGGCTTTTACCTGAAATTAAATAAACCTCTAAAGCACGATTAAGTCGCTGGGGATCGTTAGGATGAATTCGTTCAGCTGAAATTGGATCGACTTTTTTTAGATCTTCGTGAATTGCTTGCCAACCTAATTTATTGGCTTTTTCCTGTATTTGCTTACGAATTTCGCTATTAGCAGCAGGAAGTGGTGAAAGCCCTTCAATTAACGCTTTAAAATAAAGCATTGTGCCACCTACTAATAGAGGAATTCGTCCTTTTTCCAGTGATTTTTTAATTTCTACCAATGCATCACGTCGAAAATTTGCAACTGAATAACTTTCTACAGGGTCGCAAATATCAATCAATTTATGAGGATACATCTGTTGTTCCTCTTTAGTTGGTTTGGCTGTACCAATATCCATACCACGATAAATTAACGCTGAGTCAACACTAATAATATCAATGGGAAAGCGATCATAAAGAGCCATAGCGATAGCTGTTTTACCACATGCTGTTGGTCCCATTAACGAAATAATTTTTGGTTTATTCATAATAAAATTGATTGTGTTAAATTTTTTATATCAATCGGATATAAAAATGATTCTTGCTGTAACAAATTAATATCTATCTGTTCTAACTTTGCTAACAATTGAATTACCTTAGCTACACTCCAACTCTCCGCACAACTATCATAGTATTGATTAGCTAACCAAGCAGCAATTTGAGTTGGATTGAACACTTCCTTTTCCGATGATGAGATAAAACTAATTAAAGTAGGTAAAATTTGTTGCCAGTTCATTGCTCGCAATATTTTAGGCACATTTTGTAGATATAATTTAGCTTTATCAATATAAAAATGAAAACCTAAAAAACTCAACTGAGGTTGATAAGAAGACAGGACTTTCTGCTCTTTATTATCGAGTAAAATTGTTAATGGAATAAGCAATTTTTCAGAATCTTGTGATAATAATTTAATCGCAATGACTTTTTGTTGAGCAATAGGCAATTTTATTAACAATAATTTTTGCTGATCACCTTCATACTTTTCAAGCAATGCAATATTAGGCTGAATAATGGTTAATACCCGACCAAATTGTACTAGTGATGAGCTATCAAGATGCTGTTGTAATGTTTGTAACGGAGTACTTCGTTTTGGAAATAATGATTCAATCACCGCTTTTTGTGGTCCGGTTACGTCATTTTCTTCTATAGATAAAAATGGTTTTTCGATATCACGTTGTGCAATATTTTGAGAGGGAGATTCAACACTAACTAACTGACCATATAACGCATTTTCTTTAGCATAATTGCTATTTTTTTTGGGTAATTGGTTATTAGCTTGATAAGGCTTAGAAATAGCCTGTTGATTAAAGATATTTTCTCCAGCTGCTTGCCGATTAGGTGTTATTGTTACTTTTTCATCTATTGCAGATAAATCTGATTCAAGCGCCATAACTATGGATTGATAAACGAAATCATGAACCAATCTTGCCTCATGAAAACGGACTTCATATTTAGCAGGATGAACATTAACATCAACTTGTTTTGGGTCAATTTGTAAAAATACCACATAACTTTGTTGTTCATTCGTACGTCTTATATAAGCTTGTCGTAACGCATGATTAAGTAATTTATCTTTGATCACTCGACCATTCACATAAAAATATTGTAAATTACTTACTTCACTACTAGTAACCCAACCTTGAATAAACAGATCATCGTGCTGCCAATCAAGTTTTATAGCTTTTTGCATAAAAGATCGACCACAAACTAATTCAACTCTTTTTTCAAGAGAAGATAAACGATATTGTTTTACTAATTTACCATTATGTTGCAAATTAAAAGTCACATCAGGACGAGATAACGCAATACGCCGAACAAATTCCTCAATATGCATAAATTCGGTTTTTTCTGTTTTTAAAAAACGGCGTCTTGCAGGAGTATTATAAAACAAATCAAGTACTTCAACAGTGGAGCCAACTGGGTGTGCAGCAGGTTTAATCACCGGCTGCATATCTCGCCCTTCAGCATAAACTTGCCAAGCTTCAGTTTGTTCTGCTGTGCGTGAAGTTAATGTCAATCTTGCAACTGAACTTATACTCGCCAGAGCCTCACCACGAAATCCGAGGCTAATAATAGAATCTAAATCATCTAACTTGCTTATTTTACTTGTAGCATGGCGAGCAAGCGCCAGTGCTAATTCATCTTTCGCAATACCGCAGCCATTATCACGAATACGAATTAATTTACAGCCACCTTGCTCAAGTTCAATATCAATTTGAGTGCTACACGCATCAAGGCTATTTTCAACTAACTCTTTAATAACAGAAGCAGGACGTTCTACCACCTCACCAGCTGCAATTTGATTTGCTAATTGAGGTGAAAGAATATGAATTGCCATTAGTGTTGCTCTCCAAATTTTGGATTTTGTTTAACGTAATTTTTTATACCTTGATAGATTGCTTTAGCTATCTTATCTTGATGAGCATTACTATTTAGTAATCGTTCTTCGCCTTCATTAGAAATAAAACCAACTTCAATTAAAATTGACGGAATATCTGGCGAACGTAATACACCTAAACTTGCATGTTCAGGAACTGATTTATGTAATTTTACTATCTTTTTAATTTGTTTTAATACTTGTTGTGCTAGCTCATAACCCACTTGTTGAGAATAAGAAAATTGTAAATCTAATATTGCTTGACTTAAATGAGGATTGCTATCGTCGCTTAATGCATTGCCAGCACCACCTAACAACTCTGATTGTTTTTCGCTCTGTTCAAGCCATCTTCCTAATTCCGTATCAGCTCGCTTGGTTGACAATACCCAAATAGAAGCACCCATTGCATTTCGATTCGGTGCTGCATCGGCATGAATTGAAATTAATAAATTTGCTTTATTTTTACGAGCTATTTCAGAGCGTTGTGAAACAGAGATAAAATTATCATTGCTACGGGTTAATACTCCTTTAAAATTAGGATCTTTATTTAGTAAATTGGTAAGTTTTTTAGCAATAGAAAGCGTAACTGTTTTTTCATATAACTTATTTTTCCCTATTGCGCCGGAATCTTTACCACCATGCCCCGCATCAACGGCAATAACAACTTTAGCTGCATAGGCAGAACTACAAAGCAGTAATAAAATAAAAAAAGTGAATAATTTTTTCATTGTCTTTATATTGTTTATTTCAAATATGATAGATTAATAATCTCGCTGCCTTTTTCACTTATTGCCTGAACGCAAGCAGTACGTTCAAGCGCCAAATAAGTCAAATGAATTTCAAGATCAGCACTTGGCAAGATCCCATTTGCTTGCTGTGGCCACTCAATCAAACAAATTGATCGCGAAGAAAAATATTCACGAATCCCCATAAACTCTAATTCTTCTGGATCACTAAGTCTATATAAATCAAAATGATAAACTGAAAAACCATCAAATTGATAAGGTTCAACTAGAGTATACGTAGGACTTTTTACGTTACCAATATGTCCCAATTGTTGCAAAAAACCACGACTAAAAGTTGTTTTACCTGCACCTAGGTCACCAATCAAATAAATGACTATTGTACTATTATGATTTGATAAATAGTTTAAACATTTAGATGCAAGCAGCTTACCAAACAAAACTGTTTCTTGCTCATTGGATAAAATAGTAAGTTTCATCACGCATTCTTTGCTCAATAAATAGTACTTATTATATACTAATACCCTATAAAGATGTACCAAATAAGATTGGACTAAATTTTTTTTAAAATTCGAGCATGTTATTCAATATAAAAAGTGAAAAATTATGTTACACACAATTTCTTCTGCTAACCGATTAGTTATCGAACCTCTAATAATATCAAAACAAGATGCCGTGCTATTTTGGCAAAATGGAGTTATTATGGCTACGCAGAATAATCCATTATTGGATTATATTTTCCAACAAACAGATCATTGCTACATATTAGATAACGATATTAAAGCTCGTGGACTTAGTTCAAGTATCGATCCTAGGCTTAAAATTATTACGATGCAACAAGTTATTAAACTAACAACCTATTATTTTCCACAAATAAACTGGGAATAATCAAAGAGTATTTAATTTATTTGGCTTTAGCAATTGTTTAAAAGTAAATGAGACCAATTTGCAAATCTCAATACCTAGGTTTAATATAATTTTCAACCATGTTTAACTAATATTTATGTATTAATGGCAAATTTATTATCTTTAAAACAAACCAAGAAGTTACTAAAAACAGCTTCGGTTGTGGCCTACCCAACCGAAGCTGTTTTTGGATTAGGCTGTGATCCTAATTGTGAATCAGCCGTATTAAAACTGTTACAACTAAAACAGCGATCAATAGATAAAGGTTTGATTTTAATTGCTAGTCATTACCAACAACTGATTCCTTATATAGATGAATCAGCTATAACTAATGAACAAAAACAGTTAGCACTTACTAGCTGGCCAGGTCCTATTACTTGGGTTTTTCCTAAAAATAAAAAAACACCTTATTTTTTGACTGGTAAATTCGAAACCATAGCAGTACGAGTCACCAATCACCCTTTAGCTCGTAAATTATGCGATCTTTATGGCAAACCGATAGTTTCAACCAGTGCTAATTTATCGAGTTATCCTCCTTGTAAAACAGCCATCGAAGTAGCCAAACAATTTGGCCAAAATTTTCCGATTTTAGCAGGCGAAGCAGGTAATAGATTACAGCCATCTCAAATCAGAGATATTCAAACAGGTAACATTATTCGACAAGGATAGATATATGCAAAATTTATATATTGGTGTGATGTCGGGAACCAGCATGGATGGAATTGATATTGCTATGGTTAGTATTACCGAAAAAAATGTCACATCAATAGCTAGTAGTTGCTACCCAATGCCCACCAACTTAAGACAGAAATTATTAACATTATGTGAAACAAAACAAACCACATTACAAAATTTGGGTGAATTAGACCATCAACTTGGTGGATTATTTGCAGATAGTATCAATCAATTTTTAAAAGACAATAAAATAGATAAACAACAAATAAAAGCAATTGGTTGCCACGGGCAAACTATTTACCATGCACCAATCAGTGACAATCCATTTACCCTACAAATTGGCGATGCCAATATTATCGCTGCAAAAACAGGCATAACCACCATAGCTGATTTTCGCCGAAAAGATATGGCTTATGGCGGGCAAGGAGCCCCACTGGTCCCCGCTTTTCATAAAGCTATACTACAAGATCCAAAAATCAATCGTGTAGTATTAAATATAGGAGGAATTAGTAACATTTCAGTATTAATTCCTAACCATACTGTTATTGGTTATGATACAGGTCCAGGAAACGTACTGCTTGATTGCTGGATAAATCAAAATCTAGGTAAAAGCTATGATAAAAATGGGTTGTGGGCAAAAACAGGAAAAGTTAGCCAAGACTTACTGAATAAATTATTTGATGAAGATTATTTCAAAATACCAGCACCTAAAAGTACAGGGCGTGAGCTATTTAATTTACCATGGTTACATAAAAAACTAACAGGAATTGATTTAAAAGCTGAAGATATTCAAGCAACATTCGTTGAATTAACCTCTTTATCAATTGCAAATGAAATCAATAAATTACCTATAGTAAAAACATTACCTTGTGAGCTTTTAGTTTGTGGAGGAGGAGCTAAAAATTCACTTATTATGCAAAGATTATCAGCATTATTACCATCATGGTCAGTATTAACAACAGATACTAAAGGCATAAATGGTGACGACATGGAAGCTATAGCCTTCGCTTGGCTCGCTTATTGCCGGATCAACAACATTCCATCAAATATTCCCGAAGTAACTGGGGCAAACCAAGCTGTGTGTTTGGGCGTTATTTATTAATAAACTAAAAAATATCGATCAAATCAACCCAAATTTTTGTAACGCTTTAGCAATACCATCATTATTATTAGTATCTGTAACAAACTCAGCTTTTGCTTTTAATTCATCAACTGCATTACCCATAGCAATAGGGTGATCAACGGTTAAGAACATTTCAAAATCATTCATACCATCACCAAATGCATAAGTTGGCACATCAGTGAACTCTTTATTTTTTAATAACTGAGTAATACCATAACCTTTAGAGCCACCATGATTAAAAACATCAACACAGTAAGGGGTATTACGAATAAAAGTTAACTCAGGGAAAACATCTCGATAAAACTCTTCTCCAGATTCACAAAGTAATAAAAGCATCTGAATAGGTGATTTTAAATAAACCTGATCATCAACAGGAGGAACTGGTTGCTTAAGATAATGATAAAACTTCTCGGCTGCTTGACTATACTCAGATATACACATCATTTCATCATTATAAAAAGATAAAGGAATATTCGTTTCCTGCTTAGAATACTGATGTATTCTTATTATCAAATCTTTATCAATATTATTAGTAAAAACCTTTTCGCCTCTGTATAAAACAACTTGCCCATTCATGCCAATAATCGAATCTATTTGAGTCTTTTGCATTAAATCAGAAACTTCACAGGGTGTTCGACCAGTTGCTATCACTGGAATAATATTATTATGTTTTAACTTTTTTATAGCATCAAGGGAACTGGACAATATATCAATTTGACTATTAAATAATGTCCCATCTAAATCAAAAAAAACAATAGCTTCAGGTTTATGGCTCATATTACAAATCCAAAATATTTTTAATAAAAGGAATAGTTAGCTTTCGTTGTTGTGCTAACGTTGCTACTTCAAACTTTTCTAACAAAGAAAATAATGTACGCATATCACGATTAACACGTTTTAATAAAAATAACCCAACATCTGTTGATAGTTCAAATCCACTTAATTGTGCTCTCAATTGCAAAGCTTTAAGCTTGTCATCATCGCTAAGTTCTTTTAATTGATAAACCTGCCCCCAAGATAATCTAGAAACTAAATCAGGCAATATAAAAGGAATTTGTTTAGGTGGTGCATTTGCAGTTATCAATAATTTACTCACATTTTTTTCTGTCAAACGATTAAATAAATCAAAAATAGCCTCTTCCCAATCTCTATGACCTGCTATTGCATCAATATCATCTAAACAGACTAAATCATAATTTTCTAATCCTTGTAAAATTTCAGGTACCAAATGATAATGCTGTTTTAATGGAATATAACTAGCTAATTTATTTTGGCTTGACGCATGTAAAAGGTGAGTTCGGCCTGCAACGTTAGCCGCCCATATATAAAAGACATTAAAACCCTCTTTACCTAATAAGGTTTGCAACGAATCAAACAATAACCGATTATTACCTACATAAAAACTATCAAAAGTTTCATTATTAGATAACGGAAAAGGCAAAGGTAGCTGTGAAAGAGTAATAAAGTAACCTCACAATACAAATAAAATCATATTAAGTATAAATTTGCTTTTATAAAAATCAATCACTTTTATAGAAAAGAAAAACATCCTACTTTTCAAAGTATTTAATGTGTATTTTAAATAACACAAATACAAGTTAATTTACTATTAATAAAAAAATAAAACTAACCAAGTTATTCAGTTGTTTTTGAATTTTATTCAAATAATAAGATCATAAAAAGAGTAGATTACTCACTTATGTATAAAATAAAGGCAATAAAAGATAAAAAGTAAGCAAACGAATTTATTTTTTTGTGGATAACTTTGTGATAAAACGGGATAATAAGTTGTGATAAGCCTATTAACAACCTAAGAAACAAAATTAACTGTGAATAAAAGTAGCACTTATCAACATAATTAAAACAAAAAAGATCCGATCAACTAACATAATTTAGCGATCGATAAGATCAAACAAAATAATAATAAAATAGAGTTACCCACAAAAGTTATCCTACATAATAATAATAAAAATAAAAAGATCATCTAAAAGATCTTATTTTATTTAGAATGCGATCCTAATAGATCATTTGACGTAACCAAAAAGATGAGTAAAATCTCCTACCCTGAATAAATCAAATCTCCCGATCTAAATTAGCGATCATCTATACACAAAATAAATACGAGGCTTTTTATGTTTTATCCAGATCTTTTTGATGTCATCATCGTTGGTGGCGGTCATGCAGGAACAGAAGCAGCAATGGCATCAGCAAGAATGGGGCGAAAAACACTACTTTTAACCCATAATATCAATACATTAGGACAAATGTCTTGTAATCCTGCCATTGGTGGTATAGGTAAAGGCCATTTGGTAAAAGAAATTGATGCAATGGGTGGCTTAATGGCACGCGCTATCGATCATGCTGGGATCCAATTTAGGATCTTAAATAGCAGTAAAGGACCTGCAGTTAGGGCTACAAGAGCACAAGCAGATCGATCACTATATTGCAAAGTGATCCGAACTACACTTGAAAATCAAGAAAACTTAATTCTTTTTCAACAATCTGTTGAAGATGTGATCATCAAAAACGATCAGATCGTAGGTGTAAAAACCCAAATGGGAGTATGCTTTAAAGCTAAAACAGTCGTATTAACAACAGGTACCTTTTTAGACGGAAAGATCCATATAGGACTTAATAATTACAGTGGTGGACGTACAGGCGATCCTGCTTCGATCGGCTTATCAAAATCACTTCATCAATATCCATTTAGAATGGGACGATTAAAAACTGGTACCCCTCCACGAATTGATGCTAGAACAATTGATTTTTCAAAATTAGGTACACAATATGGTGATGATCCTGTTCCTGTATTCTCATTTTTAGGTAATGCAAACGAACATCCTAAACAAATTCCTTGCTATATAACAAGCACTAACGAAACAACGCACGAGATCATCCGAAATAGTTTAGATCGTAGTCCCATGTATACTGGTGTGATAGAAGGAGTTGGTCCAAGATACTGCCCATCTATTGAAGACAAAATTATGCGTTTTGCGGATCGTAATTCTCATCAGATCTATTTAGAACCTGAAGGATTAGATAGCAACGAAATATATCCAAATGGGATCTCAACAAGTTTACCATTTGATACACAATTAGCATTTGTACGCAGTATGAAAGGATTAGAAAATGCTAATATTGTCAGACCAGGTTATGCGATCGAATATGATTATTTTGATCCAAGGGATCTTAAACCAACACTTGAAAGTAAAGTTATTAAAGGTCTCTTTTTAGCAGGACAGATCAACGGAACAACTGGCTATGAAGAAGCCGCAGCTCAAGGAATGCTTGCTGGCTTAAATGCAGCACGTTTTGCATATGATCAAGATCAATGGTATCCAAGCCGTGATCAAGCCTATTTAGGGGTATTAGTTGATGATCTTTGTACTCTTGGTACTAACGAACCTTATCGCATGTTTACCTCTCGTGCTGAATATCGTTTAATGTTACGTGAAGACAATGCTGATATTCGCTTAACTGAGATTGGTCGCAAGCTAGGTATGGTTGATGATTATCGCTGGCAACGTTTTAACGAAAAATTTGAAGCTATTGAACAAGAAAGAGCAAGATTACGTGATATATGGGTACATCCTCATATTGAAAGCATTGACGAAGTAAATGCTGTGTTAGGTGCTAATTTGACTAAAGAAGCCAACGGAGAAGAGTTACTTAAGCGGCCTGAAATGAGTTATAACACATTGAAATCGCTTTCATTATTTTCTCCTGGATTGTCTGACGCACAGGCTGCGGAACAGGTTGAAATTCAAGTTAAATATGATGGATATATAAAATTACAAATAGAAGAAATTGAACGTCAAAAACGCAATGAAGAAACGCTTATTCCTGAGCATATTGATTATGCTGAAATATCGGGTTTATCGAACGAAGTTGTGGCTAAATTAAAACAACATAAACCTATTTCAATAGGACAAGCTTCGCGTATATCAGGAATTACTCCTGCTGCAATTTCAATGTTACTAGTTTATTTAAAAAAGAAAAATTATGTTAAAAAAGAAACTCATTAATTTAATAGATCAAACGGATCTTTTGATCTCAGAATCACAAATAGATCAATTGATCCATTATGTTGAAATGCTTAATAAATGGAATAAGACTTACAACTTAACAGCTGTACGAGATCCTAATGAAATGTTAATCAAACATATCATGGATAGCTTAGTTGTATCGCCCTATTTAACTGGCAAAACTTTTATTGATGTTGGAACTGGTCCTGGTTTACCAGGCGTTCCACTAGCAATTATTAACCCAGATAAACAATTTGATTTAGTGGATAGTTTAGGTAAGCGTATTCGATTTTTAAAACAAGTTCAGTTTGAATTAAAGCTAACTAATATAAACCCAATACAAAGCCGAATAGAGGAGTATAGCGATAAAAAGTTTGATGGCGTTATTAGCCGAGCATTTGCTTCATTGCAAGACATGCTTAGTTGGTGTAAGCATCTTCCTAATGAACAAGGATCTTTTTATGCTTTAAAAGGTAGCGATCTTGATCCTATTCCTGAAGATTTTAGGCTTACCCAGAATATTAAGCTGAGCATTCCACAATTGGGTGCTGAAAGATGTTTAGTTATTATTGTTAAAAGTATATAACTTATTTAGTTTACTTTAAAAATGATAAAAAACTAGTTTTTACGTTTTTTTAGATAATCTTTAATTCCGTCAACAATAGCTTTAGATACTTGATTTTGGAAAGAAGCAGTCTTAAGTTTTTTCTCTTCAACAACATTACTAATAAAAGCTGTTTCAACTAAAACTGACGGAATATCAGGCGCTTTTAATACAGCAAAACCGGCTTTTTCAATGGTTGGTTTATGTAACTTATTTATACCTTTCATGCGATTTAATATTGCGCTACCTAATAAAGCTCCATTACTTAGTGTTGTTTTTTGTACTAAGTCCAAAATAGTGTTGTCTAAATACTTATCACCACTTCGACTAACCCCCCCTATCTGATCGGCTTTATTTTGTGTTTGTGCTAAATAGCTAGCCGCCGAACTACTTGCTCCACGAGTAGATAAAGCAAATACAGTTGAACCTCTTACTGAGCGGTTAGTAAAGGCGTCGGCATGAATAGAAACAAAGAGATCAGCATGCAATGATCGTGCCTTAGCGACACGAACTTTTAATGGAATAAATACATCTTCATTGCGTGTCATATGGACTTTTATATTATTTTCTTTTTTTAATAAATTGTAAGCACGACGGGCTATTTGTAAAACTATATCTTTTTCTTTAGTTTTATTATAACCGATTGCTCCTGGATCTTCGCCTCCATGTCCTGGATCGAGCATTACAATAATTGGTGCATTTTTCTTTTTATTAATTGGGGGAGGGATATTAGCTTGTTTTTTATTAAGATCGCCGTCCTTGTATTCTTCTAATAAGGCAAGTAAGGGATCATCGTCATTTATTGAAATTGATCTAGTAGGATAAAGATCCATAACTAAACGATGTTTGAATTCTGCTATTGGAGATAATGTAAAGGTATTAGGTTCCACACCTTGTTTTAAAACGATCATAATTCTGATTATTTTAGGGTTGACTTTATTAACACTAATCAATTTTATGAAAGGATCGTGACTGAGTACTTTTGACGAAATTGTTTTTAATGTAGGAGTTAAATCTATATTATCAATATCGATAACTATTCGATCAGGGTTATAAAGCAAAGCACTTTTATAATTTAATCGAATAGTTGATTCTAATGTGATTCGTGTATAAGTTGATGATGGCCAAATACGAACAGCAATAATTTTTGCCATTGCTACTGCAAAGCCAATACGGGTGACAGACAATAAACAAGTCGCAATTATCCCTTTGATAAAAAGGCGTTTTTTTGGACTAAATGTTTTTGGCATACCTGAACACTTTATTTGTTATCACTATTAAGTGCGAATAATAACATAAAATAAAATGATATTAAAAAAGAATGAATATCATAATTAGTTGTTTTTTTGATAAATAAAATAGATTCTATTCATGTTTATAGATTTTTATAATATTAGAATCTATTTTTGATTAACCCACTATTTTATATATAAAATACTTTTACTAATCTTCTTACAAACCGCCCTTTATGCTGTAGTTAAAAAAACAAAAAATAAAGTGCCATTTTGTATGGTCATTTTTTATTTTATTATAGACCCTACAATCACAAAGCATTACAATATGCCACGCTAAAATCGCGGATTTAAACCCGTTTTCATTTTAACAATTAAAATATAGCTGAGTTATTGATGAGCAAAAAATTACATATCAAAACTTGGGGCTGCCAAATGAATGAATATGATTCTACTAAGATGGCAGATCTCCTTGAATCCACCCACGGTTTAACTTTAACAGAAAATGCCGAAGAAGCAGATATTTTATTACTTAATACCTGCTCTATTCGAGAAAAAGCCCAAGAAAAAGTCTTTCATCAATTAGGACGTTGGAAGAATCTTAAAAAAAATAACCCAAATATCATTATTGGTGTTGGGGGATGTGTTGCTTCACAAGAAGGAGCTCATATTCGTAAACGCGCACCATTTGTGGATATTATTTTTGGACCGCAAACTTTTCACCGCTTGCCTGAAATGATTGAGCAAGTTAGAAGTGGTAAAGGTAATCATGTGGTTGATATAAGCTTTCCTGAAATAGAAAAATTTGATCGCTTACCAGAACCTCGTAGTGAAGGCCCAACCGCATTTGTTTCAATTATGGAAGGATGTAATAAATATTGTACTTATTGCGTAGTTCCTTACACTCGAGGTGAAGAAGTTAGTCGACCTTGTGATGATGTTATTTATGAAATAGCTCAGCTTGCTGAGCAAGGTGTACGTGAAGTCAATCTACTAGGTCAAAATGTAAATGCATATCGTGGACCAACATTCGATGGTGATATTTGTTCCTTTGCTGAATTACTACGCTTAGTTGCAGCCATTGATGGTATAGATCGTATTCGTTTTACAACTAGCCATCCAATCGAATTTACAGATGATATTATTGATGTTTATCGTGACACACCAGAGCTAGTAAATTTTTTACATTTGCCAGTACAAAGTGGCTCAGATCGTGTATTAAACTTAATGAAACGTACGCATACCGCACTTGAATATAAATCAATTATTCGAAAACTACGCAAAGTACGACCAGATATTCAAATTAGCTCCGATTTTATTGTTGGTTTCCCAGGTGAAACACAAGAAGACTTTGAACAAACCATGAAGTTAATTGCCGATGTTAATTTTGATTTAAGTTACAGTTTTGTCTATTCAGCACGTCCAGGTACACCAGCTGCTGAAATGGAAGATAATGTGTCTGAAGACGAGAAAAAGCAGCGTCTTTACATTCTTCAAGAAAGAATCAATCAACAAGCCATGCAGTTTAGTCGTCGTATGTTAAATACCATACAACGTATTTTAGTTGAAGGGCCATCTAAAAAAGATCTCATGGAATTAACAGGACGAACCGAAAATAATCGGATTGTTAATTTTGAAGGTCATCCTGATATGATAGGTAAGTTTGTTGATGTTGAAATTACTGATGTTTACCCAAATTCATTGCGCGGTAAAGTGGTTAGAACTGAAGATGAAATGGATTTGCGCGTAAATGAATCTCCGATGTCAGTGATATCACGAACTCGAAAAGAAAATGATTTAGGCGTAGGGATTTATCAACCATAAAAACGAAATGCCTATTTCAATTAAAATGGCAAAGATTTGATAAAAAACAGTCAACAAGAGCAGTAGATAATGTTGTTAGCTTAAACACAGTTTCTTGGCGTTACGGTAATATCAACTTTTTAAAAGGTGTTGAAATTATTCTTTATGTGAACAATGTATTAGTAGCTAACGTTAATTATTTGAGGGATTACGTTTGAATATTATGAAATATGAAATTGTGCTTGAGCCAGAAGATAATCAGCGCCTTAATAGCCTTTGTGGTCCTTATAATGACAATATTAAGCAAATTGAACGTCGATTAGGAATTGAAATTAACCACCGAGGCAATCTTTTTTCTATAACAGGTGATGCTATTTGTGTAAAAGCGACTAATGACATTTTGAAGTCGCTTTATAAACAAACCAAAATCAAAGATAAAATTGTTGATATTGAGCCTGAACAAATACATCTAGCAATAAAAGAGTCCGGTCTTTTACAAAAAGCGAGTGAACACTTACCAGCTTATATTGATCATCAAGGTGGAAAGCTAGTGATGATAAAAACTAAACGAGGCATAATCAAACCCAGAACAGCGAACCAAGCACAATATATTGCTCATGTGTTGGATTATGATATCTCGTTTGGAATTGGTCCTGCTGGAACCGGTAAAACCTACTTGGCGGTTGCAGCCGCGGTTGATGCTCTTGAAAAACAGCAAATCCGCCGAATTGTATTAACTCGTCCTGCAGTTGAAGCAGGTGAAAAATTAGGTTTTTTACCAGGTGATTTAAGTCAAAAAGTGGACCCTTACTTACGTCCACTTTATGATGCCTTATTCGAGATGTTAGGTTTTGAAAAAGTCGAAAAACTTATTGAAAAAAGTGTGATTGAAGTGGCACCACTTGCTTATATGCGTGGAAGAACGCTTAATGATGCATTTATTATCCTTGATGAAAGCCAAAACACCACGATTGAACAAATGAAAATGTTTTTAACTCGAATTGGCTTTAATTCGAAAGCGGTAATAACAGGTGATATTACTCAAATTGATTTACCGCATAATCAAAAATCAGGATTACGTCATGCGATAGAAGTTTTAAGCCAACTTGATGAAATTAGTTTCAATTTTTTTAGTAGTGAAGATGTTGTCCGTCATCCAGTGGTAGCTAGAATCGTTAATGCCTATGAAAAATGGGAAGAACAAGAACAGCATCATAAGAAATAACTCAATGAAAAAAGCGTTTAGAGGAGTATTATTATCCCTATCTCAAGTAAAAAAAAGCGAACTAATATTCGAGATCACTCGGCAGAAACAAATTTGTTTTTGCGTCGAGCATTGTTTGCTTTTGTTGTAATAATATTATTAGTGATTATTTTGTTGGTTAATTTAGCCGACCTTCAAATTGCTAATTATAGTTATTACAGTACAAAATCGAATAATAATCGCATTGAAAATATTCCTATACCTCCAAGCCGCGGTATGATTTATGACCGTAACGGTACGCCTTTGGCAATTAATAACATCACATATCAACTTAATATTATTCCTGATAAAATAAAAAATCTTAATGAACAGTTTAGTTATTTAAAAAAAATTGTTGATTTGACAGATGAAGACATAGAAACATTTCAAAAAGAGCGACGAAATTATAAAGCACATCGCCCTGTGCCGCTTAAAGAAAATTTAACCAGCCTACAAATTGCCCGTTTTGTTGTTGATCAACATCGATTCCCTTTTGTTTCAATTGTTAAGATTCAACATCGATATTATCCTTATGGCGCATCTTTAACGCATATAATTGGTTATATTTCTAAAATTAACAGCCAAGATAAAAAACGCTTAGAAGATGAAAATAAAACCAGTAACTATGTTGCAACACTTAATATAGGAAAAATGGGTATTGAGCGATATTATGAAGATGTGCTACATGGCACGGCTGGTAATGAAAAGGTTGAAGTAAATAGTCGAGGGCGTATCGTTCGTTTACTTGAGCAGCACCCACCGAAAGCAGGTGAGGATATCTATTTATCTATCAATTTAAAATTACAACTCTATATTGAGCGACTTCTTGCGGGACGCAAAGCTGCAGTAGTTGCTATTGACCCTAATAATGGTGAAGTATTAGCAATGGTTTCAAGTCCAAGTTATGATTCCAATTTATTTGTTGGAGGTATATCTAGAGCTAATTATAATGAATTACTTAATGATCCAGATAAACCATTATTTAATCGAGCGTTACTTGGTGCATATCCACCAGCTTCAACTGTTAAACCTTATATTTCCATAGCAGCTTTGAGTGAAGGAATTGTTACGCCCAAAAGCATTATAAATGATCCCGGATGGTGGCAATTACCTGGAACTGAAAGGCGTTATCGTGACTGGTTAAAATGGGGACATGGTCATGTAGATGTATTGAAAGCCATTGAAGAATCAGTTGATACTTATTTTTATCAAGTTGCATATGATATGGGCATAGATCGTTTGAATTTATGGATGACTAAGTTTGGTTATGGTGAAAAAACAGGTATTGATATTTCACCAAATGAAGAAACTCGTGCTGTTATGCCTAGTCGTGAATGGAAAATGTTGCGTCATAAAAAATCTTGGATGCAAGGGGATACTATTCCAGTTGGAATTGGTCAAGGTTATTGGACAGCAACACCTATACAAATGGCGAAAGCTTTAACCATTTTAATTAATAATGGTAAAACTTATATTCCTCATTTTTTACTATATAAAAAAAGTGATATTTTGAATTCTAATGATAATAAACCACAAACTAATCTTGTATTATTTGAACAACCCAATAGTTTAACTGAGGTCAAATCTACTTATTGGGATTTAGCTAAAGAAGGTATGCGTCGCGTCATGTTTGGTTCACGAGGAACAGCACGTAAAGTTTATGTTGATGCACAATATCAAGCGGCAGGAAAATCAGGAACTGCACAAGTTTATGGTTTGAAACAAAACGAAACCTATAATGCACATAAAATTCCGGAACATTTACGAGATCATGCCTTATTCGTTGCTTATGCGCCTTTCGATAAACCAAAAATTGCTTTAGCTATTGTTCTTGAAAATGGGGGAGGAGGAAGTTCCAATGGTGGTGCTGTAGTGCGTAAAATACTTGATTATTACTTGCTTGGTAATAACTCTACAAAATTAGATGATGAAATATCACCAACTACAGGAAACTCTAATTAATTATGCATAATATCAAAAAAACTTTTTGGCAAAAAATACATATTGATCCTCTTTTTTTCCTATTTATTGCATTATTACTTGGCTATAGTCTTTATGTACTTTGGAGTGCTAGTGGACAAAATATCGACATGATGCAAAAACGAGCAATACAAATACTGCTAGGTTTTGCTGCTATGATTATTTTTGCTCAATTTTCACCCAGAACTTATGAAAAATGGGCTCCTTCACTTTATGTTACCTGTATTATAGTATTATTCTTGGTTGATATTTTTGGCTATACCAGCAAAGGTGCACAACGTTGGTTGGATTTAGGAATTTTACGTTTTCAACCTTCTGAAATTGCCAAAATAGCGGTACCATTAATGGTTGCCAAATTTATTCATCGTGACGGTTGTCCACCACCTTTAAAAACGACTTTACAGACACTCACTATAATTGGAGTGCCTGCTTTGCTTGTCGCAATGCAGCCAGATTTAGGGACTGCAATTTTGATTGTTATGTCAGGTCTTTTTATTATCTTTTTAGCGGGTATTGATTGGCGCTTTATCCTTATTGCACTTATTTTAATTGCTGCTTTTTTACCTATTATGTGGTTCTTCTTAATGCATGATTATCAGCAAGAAAGGGTACTAACCTTGTTTAACCCTGAACGGGATCCAAATGGTACCGGTTATCATATTATTCAATCTAAAACAGCAATAGGATCTGGTGGAGTGTGGGGAAAAGGTTGGCTTAAAGGAACTCAATCACAATTGGAGTTTTTACCAGAACGGCATACTGATTTTATTTTTTCTGTTATTGCTGAAGAGTTTGGCTTTATTGGTACCGTTATTTTGTTAGTACTATTTTTATGTTTAATTATTCGTGGACTTTTTATTGCTTCACAAGCACAAACCACATTTGGCAGAATATTAGCTGGTGGATTAATTTTGGTTTTCTTTGTATATGCGTTTATTAATATTGGTATGGTCAGTGGAATATTACCTGTAGTTGGTGTACCATTACCGTTAATAAGTTATGGTGGCTCATCTTTAGTCGTATTAATGGCTAGTTTTGGCATTATGATGTCTATTCACACACATCGCTATATGTTATCTAAAAATATTTGACGGAATCCAAATAAATGAAAAAGAAATTTAAATTATCTTTTGCTTTGTTATTACTCGCAATTTGTTCATCAGTTTCAGCTGAAGTGGCATTTCCTATCCCAGAAATTCCAAAATTAGATGCAGAATCTTATATTTTAATGGATGCCAAATCAGGCGAAATTTTAGCTCAATATAATGCAGAACAACAGCGAGATCCTGCTAGTTTAACTAAAATGATGACCAGTTATGTAGTTGGTCAAGCTTTGAAAGTTGGTCGTATTAAAAATGATGATATGGTTATAGTAAGTAAAGATGCTTGGGCAACAGGTAATCCTATTTTAAAAGGATCATCATTAATGTTTCTAGAAGTGGGTAAAAAAGTTTCAGTATCAGATCTGAATAAGGGTATTATTGTTCAATCAGGTAATGATGCTTGCATTGCCATGGCTGAGCACGTTGCTGGTAGCCAAGGTGCTTTTGTTAATTTAATGAATGATTATGCAAAAAAAATTGGGTTAGAGCATTCTCACTTTGAAACTGTGCACGGGCTTGATGCTCCGGGGCAGTATACTACAGCTAAAGATATGGCATTATTAGGTCAAGCCTTAATTCGTGATTTGCCATCAGAATATGCTATTTACAAAGAAAAAGAATTTACCTATAACTTATCTAAACCACAATTAAATCGCAATGGCTTGCTTTGGGATACCACACTAAATGTTGATGGGATAAAAACAGGCCATACTAATGCTGCTGGTTATAACTTAGTTGCTTCTGCGGTGGATGGTAATACTCGCTTAATTTCAGCTGTATTAGGTGGGCGCACATTTAAAGGACGTGAACAAGAAAGTAAAAAATTATTAGTTTGGGGGTTTCGTTTTTTTGAAACAGCAAATCCCGTAAAAGCTGGTAACTCATTAATAACAGAATCAATTTGGTATGGTGAGCAAAATAAGATCCAACTAGGCTCACTTAATGGTTCTTATGTGACAGTACCAAAAGGCCGTTCAGCAGATGTACAAGTTAAATATACAATTGATGGCTATATTTATGCTCCGATTACTAAAGGGACTGTTGTGGGCAAAATGCAGTTTTTATTAGATGATAAAGTTATCAATGAAGAATCATTGGTTGCACTACAAAGTGTTGAAGAAACAGGTTTTTTGGGTGGTATATGGGATTGGATATGTTTACAATGTCATAAATTATTGAACTAAATAGTTTTCTTAAAAAAGTTACTGCAATTTAATTTCGGACATTTTTAGGCTACTCGTTATAAAAAATAACTTACATGCTAAGCTCCGAAATTAAAATTACCTCATTTCTATAAATAAAACTGGTAATCTTAGATTAAATATGGTATAAAACGCGCGCTACATTTCACATTATTTTTTGCAAAAGTAATGATGGATAAAAGCATTAAATTTAATGATTAATTAACGTTATAACACACACATATCATTACACTTTTCCGGGGTGCCTTTTACTTTATGTATAGGTCGGATAGAGCGGATATGTGGAGGCATAACCCCAACGTCAAAATGAGGAAATCATGACTACAGTATCAATGCGCGATATGTTACAAGCGGGTGTACACTTTGGACACCAAACTCGTTATTGGAACCCAAAAATGAAACCATTTATTTTTGGTGCACGCAATAAAGTTCATATTATCAATCTTGAAAAAACAGTACCATTGTTCAACGAAGCATTAGCTGAATTAAACAAGATTGCCGCTCGTAAAGGTAAAATTTTATTTGTTGGTACAAAACGTGCAGCTAGCGAAGCAATTAAACAAGCGGCTGAAAGCTGTGGACAATACTACGTTAATCACCGTTGGTTAGGTGGAATGTTGACTAACTGGAAAACAGTACGTCAATCAATCAAACGTCTAAAAGATTTAGAAACACAAGCTAGTGATGGTACATTCGATAAATTAACCAAAAAAGAAGCGCTAATGCGTGCTCGTGAAATGGCTAAATTAGAAAATAGCTTGGGTGGAATTAAAAATATGGGTGGCTTACCTGATGTGATCTTTGTTATTGGTGCAGACCACGAACATATCGCTATCAAAGAAGCTAACAACTTAGGTATTCCAGTCATTGCTATTGTTGATACTAACTCAGATCCTGATGGTATTGATTACGTTGTTCCAGGTAATGATGATGCGATTCGTGCAATTCAATTATATGCAAATGCAGTTGCTGAAGCAGTACGTTCTGGTCGTGAACAAAACCAATCTCCAGTATCTGAAGAAAGCTTCGTAGAAGAAGCGCCAGCAGCAGAGTAATAAACTCAAATATTTTCAGGGTTGATAATAATATCGACCCATTCTAATGAAAATCATCACAATGGTTAAATAGAGGATTAAAAAATGGCTGAAGTTACCGCTTCTATGGTAAAAGAACTGCGTGAAAGAACTGGCGCAGGTATGATGGAATGTAAAAAAGCATTAGTTGAAGCTAATGGTGATATTGAACTTGCGATTGACAATATGCGTAAATCAGGTCAAGCAAAAGCGGCTAAAAAAGCGGGTCGTGTTGCGGCTGAAGGTGTCATTATTTCTAAAATCTCTGCGGATAAGAAATTTGGTATTATCTTAGAAGTAAATTGTGAAACAGACTTTGTTGCCAAGGATGCTGGATTCTTAGCATTTAGTGATAAAGTTGCTGAAGCTGCTTTAACTGATCGCATTAATGATATTTCAGTTTTACAAGCTAAATTCGAAGAAGAGCGTACAGCGCTAGTTGCTAAAATTGGTGAAAACATTGGTATCCGTCGCATTGCTCAAATCGCTGGCGATGTAGTTGGTAGTTATCAACACGGTGCTCGTATTGGTGTATTAGTTGCTGCTAATAGTGCTGATGATGAATTAGTTAAACATATTGCAATGCACATTGCTGCAAGTAAACCAGAATATGTTGATCCAATTGACGTACCTGCTGATGTGGTTGAACACGAACGTAACATTCAAATTGATATCGCAATGCAATCTGGTAAACCACGTGAAATCGCTGAAAAAATGGTTGAAGGTCGTATGCGTAAGTTCACTGGTGAAGTATCATTAACCGGTCAACCATTTGTTATGGATCCTTCAAAAACGGTTGGCGACTTATTAAAAGAAAAGAGCGCAGCAGTAGCTTCATTCATTCGTTTTGAAGTGGGTGAAGGTATTGAAAAAGTTGAAGTTGATTTTGCAGCAGAAGTTGCTGCAATAACGAAACAATCTTAATAGTTTCAACAAAGCCGCCGTTAAGGCGGTTTTGTTTATCTACAAAATATTTTAAAATTATTGCAGCTAGCAGTCCTAGCTTATCAGGTAATTAAACAACGAAATAGTGAGACTTCATATGGTAACCCCTTTTTATAAACGTATTTTGCTTAAGCTTAGTGGTGAAGCGCTACAAGGCGACGAAGGTTTTGGTATTGATGCAGCCGTTCTTGACCGCATGGCTCAAGAAATAAAAGAGCTTATTGAAATGAACGTTCAGGTTGCGGTAGTCATAGGAGGTGGTAATTTATTTCGTGGTGCAGGACTTGCTAAAGCGGGAATGAACCGAGTGGTTGGTGATCATATGGGCATGCTAGCAACAGTTATGAATGGACTTGCTATGCGTGATGCGTTGCACCGAATTGAGGTTAATGCCCGTTTAATGTCAGCGATACCATTAAACGGCGTTTGTGATGATTATCGTTGGACTGAAGCAATTAGTTTGCTTCGCCATGGTAAAGTTGTTATTCTTTCTGCAGGAACAGGTAATCCTTTCTTTACAACAGATTCAGCCGCTTGTTTACGAGGTATTGAGATTGAAGCGGATGTTGTTTTAAAAGCGACCAAAGTAGATGGTGTTTACTCAGCTGATCCTGTTAAAGATCCAACAGCAATACTTTATAAAACATTAAACTATGAAAAAGTTCTTACTGATGAGCTTAAAGTAATGGATTTAGCTGCATTCACATTAGCAAGAGATCATAATTTACCGATTTGTGTCTTTAATATGAATAAACCTGGTGCGTTGCGTCGTGTCATATTAGGTGAACAAGAAGGAACATTAATTAATAACAAAGCAACTTTAACCAGTTAATTATCTTTATTTTAAATAAGGCTTTTATTATGTTAAACGAGATTCAAAAAGAAGCGCAAACGCGCATGGAAAAAAGCATTGATGCATTTCAGACTCATATTTCTAAAGTTCGAACTGGTCGCGCATCACCAAGTTTATTAGATGGCATTATGGTTGAATATTATGGTAGTCCAACGCCACTTCGCCAATTGGCTAATATTGTAGCGGAAGATGCAAGAACTCTTGCTATAACCGTATTTGATAAATCATTAACCCCTCTTATTGAAAAAGCTATCCTAACTTCAGATTTAGGGCTTAATCCTGCATCAGCAGGCACAGTTATTCGCGTACCATTGCCACCGCTTACAGAAGAACGTCGCCGTGACTTAACTAAGATTGTTCGTAACGAAGCTGAACAAGGACGAGTATCGATCCGTAATATTCGCCGTGATGCTAACGATCAAATCAAAGCATTACTAAAAGATAAAGAAATATCTGAAGATGAAGAGCGTAAAGCGCAAGATTTAATCCAAAAAGCGACAGACGCCGCAATTAAAAAATTAGATACAGTGCTTGCCGATAAAGAAAAAGAACTAATGGAATTCTAATTTTCCCTCCCTTTTCTTAACAAGTGCTCTGCTTTACCAAACAGAGCGCTTTTCCTAAAAAAACAGTCTAATTTTCTTATCAATAACTGGCAAAAAATTATTATATAAAACAACAAACCATGCTTTTAAAGCATGTTTATCTATAAAATATAAGTATTTTACATGGTTAATTAAATTACCTATACTTTTTTAAACTTGCCATTTGAACTAGTTAAATAAAAGGTACTTTATGTAATGAAAACACCATTATCCTATCACACAGAAGAAAAAACCTCCCATTGGTCTGCTGTTTTTTCATTATTTATGGGGGTAACTAGTCTTATTTCAGCTGAATTTATTCCTATCAGTTTGTTAACACCTATTGCACAAACTTTGCATATTACTGAAGGAATGGCAGGGCAAACAGTTACCGCAGTTGGTATTTTTGCAGTTATTGCAAGCTTGATACTAGCACCACTAAAAATAAATAGACGCTTGGTACTATTAATTCTCTCGATGTTATTGGTGATAGCCAATATATTAGTCGCATTTACACCTAATTATATTATTTTATTAATAGGAAGAAGCATATTGGGGATATGTGTTGGTGGTTTTTGGTCTCTAGCATCAGCAGTAACACTACAACTTGTACCGATAAAAGATCTGCCTCGAGCATTAAGTATTATCTATGCTGGCGTTTCAGTAGCAACAATTATTTCACTACCATTAGCAAGCTATCTAGGTGATCTTATTGGTTGGCGAAAGATCTTTTTACTATCGACATTACTAGGTGTGATTGCTTTTATTTGGCAATTTATTACGTTACCTACTTTACCTGCACAGCAAGGTAATAGTTTTAAAAGCATGCTTTTTCTCTTAAAGCAATGCTGGATAACGGTAGGAATAGTAGCAACAATATTTAGTTATGGTGGATATCATGTTTTTTTTACTTATTTAAGACCATTTTTAGAGCATAATCTTGCCTTGCAAACAAATTCCATATCCACGATTTTACTTCTATTTGGAATAGCTAACTGCATTGGCACCGTTATTGCGGGTTTTGTTATGGGAAAACAATTTAAAATAACGATGATAGCAGTTCATTTTATTTTATTGATGCTTGCTATTACTTTAATGTTTAGCCATAAAAATATAACATTCAATATGCTACTAGTTATTGCTTGGGGATTGGTGTTTGGTTTTATTCCAGTAGGTTGGTCTACTTGGATTATACGTACACTTGCTGATAAAGCCGAAATGATGGGAGGATTATCTGTTGCTTCGATTCAATTTTCCATTGGGTTAGCAGCAGCAATGGGAGGTCTCATCTTTGATCATAAAGGGATACTAGGCATATTTTTTAGTGCTGCACTTATTTTTTTATTTGCCTTGATATTAATTCAACTCAGTTTTCAATTATTTACTCGTGTAATAGGACATCCTATTGCATAGTAATCTTTTTTCAATTTATTGATAATATTAAATAAAAGTTACTTATTAAAAGGATCACATCAATGAAAAAGGTTTTATTTTATTTCAAAGATAGTACTGCTTTAATCGTTTTTTTAAGTTTTTTAGGGTTATTTTTATCACCATTAGTAATGGGAGCCGATATGTCTAGCAATGCAAATAATTTTTATCAAAGTAATAATGTCACTATGCAAAAAGTTAGTTTTCTAAATCAATATAAAATGAGTGTGGTTGGAAATTTATTTATGCCTAAAACGCTTGATGCCAAAAACAAATATCCAGCAATTATTGTTGGACATCCAATGGGCGCAGTTAAAGAACAAAGTGCGAATTTATATGCTACTAAAATGGCTGAACAAGGCTTTATTGCATTAGCCATTGACCTATCTTTTTGGGGCGAAAGTGAGGGGCAGCCTCGTAATGTTGTATTACCCGATATGTATGCAGAAGATTTCAGCGCTGCAGTTGATTATTTAGGTACTCAAACTTTTGTGGATCGTAACAATATTGGCGTAATTGGTGTTTGTGGTAGTGGTAGTTTTGCTATTAGTGCCGCTAAAATTGATCCTCGTTTAAAAGCCATTGCGACGGTTAGTATGTACGATATGGGTTCAGCCAATCGCAATGCACTTCACCATTCGTTAACACTTGAACAGCGAAAACAGATCATAAAACAGGCGTCAGAACAACGTTATGTTGAATTTACCGGCGGTCAGACATTATATACAAGTGGCACGGTTAATAAGGGCCAACTTAGACCTGAAGATGGTCCTATTGCTCATGAATTTTATGATTTTTATCGTACGCCTCGTGGTGAATATACACCTGTAAGTTCAACGCCAGAACTAACGACTCACCCAACATTAACTAGTAATGTAAAATTTATGAACTTCTATCCATTTAACGATATTGAAACCATTTCACCACGACCAATATTATTTATCACAGGTGATCAGGCTCATTCTAAAGAGTTCAGTGAAGATGCTTATAACCGTGCGATAGAACCCAAGGAACTCTATTATGTGAAAGGAGCCGGGCATGTTGATCTTTATGATCGAATCGATTTAATCCCTTTTGATAAATTAACAATCTTTTTTAAAACGTATTTAAAATAACCATTAATTTTTAATGAAATGTTATCCGACCGCAAAGGGAGTATGAATTTATGATGCTTCCTTTCTTTTACTCATCATTATAAAATGATAGATGAATATCAAAAATGTTCTTTTAGCTGTTTTAAGAGCAGTTCAGCAGCTTTAGAAAATACATGATATTTTTTCCAAACAATATTTACATCTACTTTTAATTTTGGATATAAGGGTTTAAAACAAAGCGAATTATCGCCTGCTGTATTAATGAGTTTATCTAAACACAAGGCATATCCGATATGTTGTTCAACCATTAACGCTGCATTAAATATTAAGTTATATGTTGCAATAATATTTAGTTTTTCGTAGTTCCGTTTAAACCATTTTTCAATGCTATCACTAACATATTTTTGTTGGGATACAATCAGTGGTAATGACCATAAATCAGATGGAGAAATAACCTCAAGGTTTGCCAGCGCGCAATCTTTTCTCATTAATACCCCCCATGTATCTTGTTGAGGAAGGCACAATGATTCATATTTTGTTAGATGAGTTGGCTCAATTAACACACCAAAATCAAGTAATCCCTTATCAATACGTTCGGTGACATCATTTGCATTACCACTATAAATATGAATGCGGATGCGAGGGTAAACTTCTTGCATTGATTTGATAACATTTACCACTAACTTCATTGCATCGGTTTCACCACAACCAATATAAATATCACCACAAATACTTTCGTTTGGTGCTTGAAATTCTTCTACTGTTTTATGCACAAGTTCCAGTATTTCCTCCGCACGTTTACGTAATCGTATTCCTTCATCGGTCAAGGTAATTCGCCTACTACCGCGAATAAATAGGGTTTTGCCAAGTGTTTGTTCAAGTTCAATCAACTGACGAGATAAGGTGGGTTGAGTTAGATGTAAATAGTTAGCGGCAGAGGTAATACTTTCTTCTTTAGCAAGAGCAAGAAAATAACGTAAAATTTTAATATCTATCATTTTCCTTTCCCATCATTCTTGTTTAACAACTCTTCTTTTTTATATTTAAAAGATTTTGTGTAAAAAATGAGGATGTTTATATCTCATTATTAACATAATATAAAAACTTCAGATGTTTTACCATAAATTGCTTAAGTTTTACTGAGAAAGCTCATCGGCATTAGAAGATTTAGTAGGATGTTAAATAAAACTTAATACACAGATGTACACTCCAAGGTTAATCATTCAAACATATTAAAAAATACTCAGAAAAATTTATTGATTTTATCTAAGTTTTTTTTGTTAACATTTAAAGAAAAACAAAACTCAATATCCGCCTATTTTTATCTGTACTATTTTTTACAATTACCCATAATGTTACTATAATAACATTATCACCTTATATCTGTTATTAAAATAACATTTTACACCTAACAAATTTATTAAATTAGACATCAAAACTAAAAAAATTAAGGATATCACTATGAATTATGCAAAGTATATCGATCATACTTTACTTGCGATGAACGCAACAAAAGACCAAATAACTAAACTCTGTGAAGAAGCTAAACAATATCATTTTTATTCAGTTTGTGTTAATTCAGGCTATGTTCCTTTAGTGGCTAGTTTACTAAAAGGTAGCGATGTAAAAGTGTGTTCAGTAGTTGGCTTTCCTTTAGGTGCAATGCTAACTAGCGCTAAAGCCTTTGAAACCGAAATGACGGTTAAAGCAGGTGCGCAAGAAATCGATATGGTTATCAATGTGGGTTGGTTAAAAAGCAATGATTGGGATGCGGTTAAACAAGATATTGAGGCGGTATTTAACGCTTGTGGCGCTGTGCCATTAAAAGTGATTTTAGAAACTTGTTTATTAACTAAAGACGAAATTGCTAAAGTCTGTGAAATTTGTAAGCAAATCGGTGTTGCTTTTGTTAAAACCTCGACTGGGTTTAGTGTATCTGGCGCAACGGTTGAGGATGTTAAGTTGATGCGTGATACCGTTGGCAATGAGATGGGCGTTAAAGCATCGGGCGGTATTCGTGATCGTCAAACGGCTGAAAAAATGGTTCAAGCGGGGGCTTCACGTTTAGGGGCTAGTGCAGGTATTGCGATTGTTTCTGGTGATGCAACTTCGACCAGTGATTATTAATCAATGATATCAATTAATAAGCTACTTATGTAGCTTGTTATTATTGATTTATGGGATCAGCATGGAAACACAATCACAAAAAAGAGTGAATGATCTTATTCAACTTTTAAAAAAAACAGATAAGATTCATTTAAAAGAAGCCGCTAAGTTGTTGGCTGTTTCAGAAATGACCATTCGCCGAGATTTGGGCAATGTTGGTTGTTCCCTAAGTGTTTTGGGTGGCTATGTTGTTAGTGATGCTCGTCATCAAATTACCCCGTATTTTTTGTCAGACCAACAAGATAAACAGGTTTATGAAAAACAATATATTGCCAATATAGCTAGTAAATGCATTGTAGAAAACGATACCGTTTTTTTTGATTGTGGTACCACTATTCCTTTTATTATTGATGCCATTGATGATGAGATAAATTTTACTGCTATCTGTTATTCATTAAACGCATTTTTAGCATTACAAAATAAATCTAATTGTAAGACAATTTTATGTGGTGGTCATTATCAGGCTAATAATGCGATTTTTAGCGCTATTGGACAGCATAGTGGATTAAATTCGATTTGCCCAAATAAAGCATTTATTTCGGCCGCAGGGATTGATATTGAACAAGGTGCAACTTGTTATCATTTTGATGAACTTGATATGAAATTGCAGGCTATAAAAAAATCAGGTCAAAATATTTTGATTGCCGATCATACTAAATTTAATCAAGTTAAACCGGCTTTTATTGGTGAGTTAACTCTGTTTAATCAAATTATTACAGATAAAGTGCCAACCAAGGAATTTATTAATTTTTTAGCTAATCATAATATAGATTTAATGTATTAATATGAAAAATATCACAATTTTAGGTTCGACAGGTTCAATTGGTTGCAGTACGCTAGCGGTTATTGCTCAAAATCCACATCTATTTAAAGCTTATGCTTTAGTAGGAGGTAATAATGTTGCCAAAATGACTGAGCAATGTCTGGCTTTTAAGCCTAAATACGTTGCCATGGCAACAGCGCAAGCTGAGATGGCATTAAGAGCAAATCTTGCCAATCTAAAATTGGATATTGAAGTGTTAAGTGGTGAACAAGCCATTTGCGAATTAACGCAGTTGCCCGAGGTCGATCAAGTGATGGCCGCAATCGTTGGAGCCGCAGGATTAAAACCAACTCTTGCTGCGATTAAAAAAGGTAAGCGTATTTTGTTGGCCAATAAAGAATCGCTAGTAACCTGTGGACATTTATTTATGCAAGCGGTTAAAGAGTATGGTGCTGAGTTGTTGCCGGTAGATAGCGAACATAACGCTATTTTTCAAAGTTTACCAACGACGGTACAGCATGATTTAGGTTTTGCTAACCTTGCTGAGCATGGTATTACTAAAATCGTGTTAACAGGTTCTGGCGGACCATTTCGTGATTGGGATTTAGCTAAACTGGCACATGTCACCCCCGAGCAAGCGGTTGCTCACCCTAATTGGTCGATGGGTAAAAAAATATCTGTTGATTCAGCAACGATGATGAATAAAGGGCTGGAATATATTGAAGCTCGTTGGCTATTTAATGCTAGTGCCAACGAAATGGAAATTATTATTCATCCGCAATCAATTATCCATTCAATGGTACGTTATCAAGATGGTAGTGTGATAGCTGAACTTGGTGTGCCTGATATGTGCACGCCAATTGCTTATGCCATGTCTTACCCCGATCGTATTCCTTCAAGCGTACCACCTTTAGATTTTACGCAAATTTCGTCGTTAACATTTAAACAACCTGACTTTGACCGTTATCCATGTTTAAAATTGGCAATCGATACCTTTAATCAAGGGCAAGCGGCTACCACGGCGCTCAATGCCGCCAATGAAGTTGCGGTTGAAGCATTTTTGCAACATAAAATTGGTTTTATGGATATTGCTAAAAATGTATCAAAAGTATTAGATCAATTGGCTTTCCCTGAGCCATCGACAATTGATGATGTTTTTATGATAGATCAATGGGCAAGATCACAATGCAGTCGGTGTTAAATGCTATTTTATTTTATAAACAGTAATTTAACTAAATAGTTAAGTTATTGAGTGGTAAAGGGCAGTCAATAACAATTATATTTTGAAACTATTGTGCTCAATCTTGCTGCCCTATTAGTAAGTTTTTACTATTTTTATTATGCCATTTGTTTTGCTGTTAATGTTGGATTATCGCTAATAAATGATTGTAAAAATGTACTATCAGGTAGTGCAGTTAATGCGCCTTTTTTGGTTGTAGCTAAGGCTCCACAAGCACTGGCAATGGTCATCATGCTTTCTAACATCAGTTTATCATCAGGCATGCCTGATGATGCAATACTGCTGAGTAATCCTGCGACAAAAGCATCACCTGCACCGGTTGTATCAACACTATTTACATGGTACGAATCAAACGAAAATGTTTTGCCTTGCCATAATACAATGCTGCCATCTTTACCTTTGGTAATTAATTTTAATGATGCTTCATAGTGTTGTTGTAGTTTATTTAATGCTTCACTCCAATCATTGCTTTGAGTTAACCAAAATAGTTCTTCGTCTGATAGTTTGAGGATATCAGCATCATGACAAAATTGGGTAATGGTGGTGCGCATTTCGTCTTTATTGACCCACATCTGTTCGCGCAAGTTAACATCAAAGCTGATTAGGCCATTTTTAGCGGTAAGCTGTTCAATCGCAATTTTAAGTGTTTGACGGCAGGTGTGGCCAACTAGCGCCAAAGAGCAAAAGTGTAAAATATCTTGGTTAAAATTAGGAATTGCTTGCTGAGATAAAAATTGATCAGCTGAAGGTGAAACCAAAAAAGTAAAACTACGTTCACCGTTTTTTCCTAAATCAACAACCACAGTACTTGTTCGATGATGTTCATCTTTTTCAAGGCTTTGACAATCAACGTTATATTGGCGGAATGTGGTTTCCATAAAATCACCAAAAGGGTCATTACCAACACGACCAATAAACGCTGAAGGCAACCCTAATTTTGCAACACCAATTGCAACATTTGCAGGTGCGCCACCAGCACATGCTTTATAATTCATATCACCAAATGGCAATAAATCAATAACGGCATCTCCAAGGGACCAAATTTTAGTAGTATTCATTTTTTTACTCGGTTATAGTTAGTTACTGCGGTAATCTAGTATAGAGACAGATTACTTGAGTTTTTTGAAATATGTCATCTTTTTACTTTTTAGTAAAGTCATTAATACTTAATCTGTTGTTGAATTTATAATAGTCATTTTTTAAAAGTCCGCCATAGACTAAATCATTTGACAAAAAATTCATTGTTAACGTTAAAAATATGTGACTATCATCACATATTTTATCGCTAATTTCATTAATAGTTAACGTTAACAATCAAATTAAGATACTATTAAATAAAGGTATCTAATATTGGATAAAAAAGGGGTTTTTATGTCTACTGCTATTGATAAAGCCAATCTAGCTGTTAAAAATTTAGAAAAAGCAATGAATAAACAATATTATCCACATTTTCATTTAGCTCCACCAGCTGGTTGGATGAATGATCCTAACGGTTTGATTTATTTTAAAGGTCAATATCATGCCTTTTATCAGCATCATCCTTATGATGAAAATTGGGGACCAATGCATTGGGGACATGCTGTTAGTGATGATTTAATCACATGGCGAAGGTTGCCAATAGCTATTGCTCCCGATCAAGAATTTGATAAGTCAGGCTGTTTTTCTGGATCGGCCGTAGATAATAATGGTGAGTTATGCTTAATTTATACTGGTCATATATGGTTGAGTGGCCAAGGTTATGATGAACAGATTCGACAAAGCCAATGTCTTGCAACTAGTAAAGATGGCATTCATTTTGAAAAGCAAGGCACAGTACTTATACCCCAAGACGGAGTAATGCACTTTCGCGATCCTAAAGTGTGGCAACAAGATGGTAAATGGTGGATGGTTGTTGGTCAAAGAACGCCAAATAATGTTGGTCAAGTTTTACTATTTAGATCTGATGATTTAAATGAATGGCAATTGGATCATGTTGTAGTGAGTGATATCGATCCAGATGTTTATATGCTTGAATGCCCTGATTTTTTTCCACTTGGTGATAAATGGGTTTTGATGTTTTCACCACAAGGGTTGAAAGCAAAAGGTTATCAGTATCGTAATCAATTCCAATCAGGCTATATAGTAGGTAATTGGCAACCTGGGCAGCAATTTTCAATAGTTAAACCCTTTCAAGAAATGGATTTTGGACACGATTTTTATGCACCGCAATCATTTCTTGCCGCTGATGGACGTCGTATTATTTTTGCTTGGATGGATATGTGGCAGTCAGCCATGCCAAGCAAAAAAGATAAATGGGCAGGCGCATTTACACTTCCTCGTGAACTGATTTTAGATCAAGATAATAAAGTCAGAAATCGCCCAATAAAGGAACTTGAAGCATTGCGCGAAAAGCCAAAATCATTTGATGAAATAATACTCAATAGTGAGCTTAAAAATACCAATATTGAGTCAATTTATTGTGAACTTTGTGTTGAATTTGATCTAAAAGAAAGTGATGCTGAGCGTTTTGGTTTGCAACTTGCTGCCACTGAAAATGGTAAACAAGCAACATTACTATATGTTGATTTACAATCTAATCGTATTGTTCTTGATCGTAGTTTATCTGGTCTTGAATTAACTGGTTATCGTAGCGTACCATTACCAGAGAGCCAAAAATTAACTTTACATGTGTATGTTGATGCTTCATCTGTAGAAGTATTTGTTAATGGTGATTTATATAGCCTTTCAAGCCGTATCTATCCAAAATTACCAGCAGAGCGAGTAGTTAATTTATTTGCTGAAAATGGTAGCGCCAGAATAACCAAAGTAGATAGCTGGCAGTTAAAATCTATTTATGCGTAATTGATGATTGAATTGATCGCCATTTGGCGGTCAATTTAAGTAAGCTATAATGAATTCCTTTCTAAATAAGGTGATGCTACCTGTATTATCTGTTTTTGGTTTTTGTTATTAATTATATGTAAAGCTGCTTGTTCTCCAATCTCATAATGAGGCAATTGTACTGTTGTCAGTGGTGGATAAAATAGTTCACCAGTACCTACCATGTTATCGTAACCTAATACAGCCACATCAGAAGGAATATGAAGTCCTTGACCGAGTAAATATTGATAAGCAACAAAAGCTATTCGATCATTACCACAAATTAATACATCAAAATCGGGTTTTTTATTACAATGCTGTTTGAGTATATCAACCGTCATCATATATTCTTGAGCAAGATCATCTGATAAAGTTGAGGTATGGTAACTAGTAATCTCATTTAAATTGTAACCGGCATCTAACCACGCTTGCTCAACAGCTTTACGTCTAGTTTTTCCTGCTAATGTGGTTTCTGATAAATAGATGCATAATGGTTTTTTATAGCCTTTCTTTATTACTTGTTGCATGGCTTGATATTGACCCAAATAGTCATTTGGAATGTAGCAAGCTAGTTGTTTTGAATCACTTATACAGTTGGCTAATACAACATTTTTATCTAATAACTTTTCAGGAAGTTCAACTTTTCTTAATCCCATTGTGGTATAGATAATACCGTTAGGGCGATATGATAGCAGGGTGTTTATTGCATGATCGGGATCTTTATCATCAAATAAATTAACTATAAAGGTATTCCAACCATGATCTTGTGCGGTCTTTTCTATGGCTTGTAGTAATTCTACCGAAAATGGCGTCATTGCTGTTTCTAATGCCAAAACACCAATTGCACTTGGTCCTGACTTATCACCACGAATCTTCCTTGCCGATAAGTCAGGTACGTAATTAAGGTGCTCAATAGCTTGTTTAACGCGCTTGTAAGTTTCTTTATTTAATTTTTCAGGGTTATTTATTGCGCGTGAAACCGTCATTAATGAAACAGAAGCTAGCTTTGCAACATCCTTAAGTGAAGCCATAGTTAAATCCTCTTGTTTTACAAGATAAAAATGATTATCAATCATTACTATGCATGATGATATCACAAATAGAAATGATAAAAAGTGTGAGGTAAGTAACATTTATGATAATTGGTTCTATCTATTTCGTATCAAATATGGCAATAATGTTAATATTAGCATGTTAACGTTAAACTTATTCGATATTTCAACAATATAAGAGTAATAAACATGAATATGATAAAAAATAGAAACTATTGGTTCTCGTCTGGTTACCTTATTACCTTTTATGCTGCGTGGTCGATGTGGTGGTCTTTTTACGCAATTTGGTTAAAAAGTAAAATTGACTTATCCGGTGAGCAGTTAGGTATTGTTTATGCGGCTAATTCTGCCGCGGCCATGTTTTTCATGATTTTCTATGGCATTATTCAAGATAAATTACAAATAGGTAAAGCGGTAGTGACCTTCCAAAGTATTATCATGGTTCTTATTGGTCCTTTTTTAATTTATGTGTATGAGCCTTTATTAAAAAATGATTTTATTTGGGGTGTTTGTTTCGGAGCACCCGTTTTAAGTGCTAGCTTTATTTCAGGTAGTGCTTTGATTGACTCTTTTATTGAACGTATTAGTCGATTATTTGGCTTTGAATTTGGTCCTGCTCGTTTTTGGGGATCATTTGGTTATGCTGCTGCCACGTTTGTTGCCGGTATTTTATTTGGCATTGATCCTCATATTAACTTTTGGATGGCGTCGGGTGTTGCGGTTATCTTTTTTACCATTAATATGATATTTAAGCCAAAACAATATCAAGCATCACCAACTGAAAATAACGATACTGCTTTAGTAGAAAAAACAACGACTATACCAACAATGGGTGAAATTTTATCGTTGTTTGGTTTGAAAAAATTTTGGTTGTTTGTGTTTTTTGTTATTGGTACTTATAGTTTTTATACTATCTATGATCAGCAGTTATTTCCTAATTTTTATACTGGTTTTTTTGAAAAACCAGAAGATGGCTATCAAATTTACGGTTATTTAAATTCATTCCAAGTCTTTTTAGAAGCAACTTGTATGATTATTGCTCCTTATTTTATTCACAAAATGGGGGCTAAAAAATCGCTATTAGTTGCTGCACTAGTTATGATTTGCCGAATTGCATTATCTGCAACGTTAGATAATATTTATCTGATATCATTCGTTAAGTTATTTCATGCAATTGAAATTCCATTATTTATTTTGGCGATGTTTAAATATATTGTAGGTAATTTTGATGCTCGGTTATCTGCTACACTTTATTTAGTTGGTTTTAATATTTCATCAAATCTTGGCGTTATTGTGTTGTCATGGTTTGTGGGTAAATTATTTGATAATACAGGATATGCGACAACATTTTATGTGCTTGCTGGTGTTGTTTTGATTACTTCGATAATAGCTATATTTACTTTAAGTGACGAGAAAAAAGCAAAACAACAATAATTTTAAATTAGCTCTAATAATTATAAAAATGGGGACATATAGTTTCCATTTTTATTTTTATTGATGTTAAATCAATACAATCCTTGCTTATAAGGAAAGTTTGCGAAACAATATTAATAATTTTAGTTAATATGTATAGGGAGTTGTAGTGAACGATAAAAAAATAGCTGTGAAACCAGAAATGTTATGGCAAACCATTCGACAAGAAGCCTCAGAGTTAGTTGAAAGCGAGCCGATGCTAGCTAGTTATTTCCATGCAACTTTACTCAATCATGAAAATTTGGGTAGTGCTTTAAGCTATATTTTAGCTAATAAACTTGTTTCTCAGGTTATGCCCGCTATTGAAATTCGTGAAATTGCTAGGCAGGCTTATCAAGCGGACCAAAATATTATTCAGTCAGCTATATGCGATATCATGGCTGTTTATATTCGCGACCCGGCCACTAATTATTATTCAACACCACTTCTTTATTACAAAGGATTTTTATCCTTGCAAGCTTATCGAATTGCACATTGGCTTTGGAAGCAAAATCGTAAGTCATTGGCGGTTTTTTTACAAAGCCAAATTGCGATTGTATTTGGCGTTGATATTCACCCTGCGGCAAAAATTGGCTGTGGAGTAATGTTTGATCACGCAACAGGTATTGTGATTGGAGAAACGGTGGTAATTGAAAATGATGTTTCTATTTTACAATCGGTTACATTAGGCGGAACGGGTAAAGAAAATGGTGATCGCCATCCAAAAATTCGTGAAGGAGTGATGATTGGAGCTCATTCAACGATTTTAGGTAATATTGAAATAGGCAAAGGTGCTAAAATTGGAGCAGGATCTGTCGTATTAGATCATGTACCGCAGCATACAACTGTTGCAGGTGTGCCAGCAACAGTTGTTGGTTGTCCAGATTGTGAAAAACCGGCGTTAAATATGGATCAAGATATTTAATTGCTAATAAATGATAAATAAACTTCTATTGAAACGGATCAATGAAGTTTTTAATAAACTGTTACTTAGACTTCAGGTTTACATCCATTGTTGGATATGGAATATCGATATTATTTTCAGTTAATCCATTTTTGATATTTTCAAGCAACTTACCTTTTACTACTCCATAATTTTCATTTAATGTCCAAACTAAAACATTAAAATTCATTGAAGAAGCATCTAAAACATCTAATCGAATGGTAGGCTCTTTTGAAGTTAATATATTATTAGTTTTATCAACTGCTTGTTTTAATACTTGATAAACTTTTTGAATATCTGAGTTATAACTAACATTTATTACCAGATCTAAACGCCTTTCAGGCAAACGTGTATAGTTAATAATATTGGCACTAACTACCTGGCTATTAGGGATCACCACTAGTTCATTAGTGGGTGTAACAATAGAAGTTGAAAAAATTTGGATAGAATCAATAATCCCTTGCTGGCTATTGATAACGACCATTTCACCCACTTTAAATGGACGAAAAATAATTAAAATAACACCAGCTGCAAAGTTAGATAGCGAGCCTTGTAATGCTAAACCAATCGCTAAACCAGCAGCACCGATAACAGCAACAATTGAGGCTGTTTGTACCCCTAATTGACCTAAAACAGCAACCAATGTCACTAAAAAGGTTGCATAGTATGATAAAGCACTGACAAATTTAACAACAGTTGGATCAACATGCCGATTTGTTAATATTCTTTTTAATTGGTTACTAATAAATTTAGCGATGGTTCTACCAATAACAAAAATAATAATAGCAAAGCAAAAATGAGCGATATAGCTAAATACTACCCCATCATATTTTTTGATAAATGAAAGAGTATAATTTAAAAAATCTTCAAAATTCATATTATTATCCTCATCAATAGGTAATAAAAATTTTTTATTAAAGAATTTAATTATGAAATTGGTTAAAGCAGTTGCTTGGCTAATAAATTCCAACGTATATCAAAATTAGTTGTTGGTAGATATTTAAAACCTGAACGAGAATAACGTGCCATCATTCCCTCGCAAAAAGCTAATAATTGGCTAGATAAAATACGTTCATCAGTTATGAAGGCAACACCTTCACGAATTTTTCGCTCACGTAAAACTTGTTTAATTTGAGTTTCAATTCGTTCAAATAGCTGGTTAATACGTTCTTGTAACTGATCTTGCTCAAACATTAATGCGTGCCCAGTCATAATTCTGGTTAATCCTGGGTTCTTTTCAGAAAATCCTAATATCAAAGCAAGAATAAGTTGTAACCGAGTAAATGTATTTGGCTCTTCATGCATGATCACATTTATACGGGATAACAAGATATCTTCAATATAGACAATTAAACTTTCAAACATTTTTGTTTTACTCGGAAAATGTCGATATAAAGCTGCTTCAGAAACACCTACTGTTGCAGCTAATTTGGCTGTAGTTATTCTTTGAGTGCCTTCATTAGATTCAAGCATTTTTGCCAATGCTTGTAAGATATCTTCTTTGCGATTTCTATTTTTGCTACTCACGATCATTTTTTACCCGAATGTCCAAAACCACCTTCGCCTCGTACTGATTCAACAAATTCATCAACAATGTTAAATTCGGCTTGTACAACCGGAACAATGATTAGTTGAGCAATTCGATCGCCTGCTTCAATCACAAAAGGAGTTTGGCTTCGATTCCAAACAGGAACAAATAGTTGTCCTTGATAATCTGAATCAATCAAACCCACCAAATTACCAAGTACAATACCATTTTTTGAACCAAGCCCTGAACGCGGTAACACTAAAGCAGCTAAACTAGGATCAGCAATATGCATGGATAAACCAGTCGGCGTTAAGATAGTTTCTCCTGGTTTTATTTCGGTTGTTTTATCAAACATTGCTCTTAAATCAATGCCTGCAGATCCTTCAGTTGCATAAGTAGGTAGAGGAAATTTGTTACCTAAACGTTTGTCTAATACTTTTATATCAATTTTTCTTTTCATCATGACTCGCTTTATATCGTGTTATAACAGTTTGAAGTAACTGTGTTGCTAATTGATTTTTACTGCTTAATGGTAACGTTTGCTCACCATTTTGCCAATACAGTGTTAATGCATTTTGATCGGAATTAAAGCCAATGGTTTTATCGGAAACATCATTAGCACAAATTAAATCTAAATTTTTTGCGGTTAATTTTTTTAGTGCATAAGTTTTAACATCATTAGTTTCAGCGGCAAACCCTACCACAAAAGGGCGATGTGTTTTTAGTGCTGCAATATTAGCTACAATATCGGGATTTTTAACTAATTCAATCACAAGTTCATCGTTATCACCCGTTTTTTTAATTTTTTGTGTCGCAATTGTTTTAGCATGATAATCGGCAACAGCGGCACAAGAAATAAAAATATTTGATTTTTTAGCGTGATTCATTGCTTCATCGTACATCTGTTTAGCACTTTTAACGTCAATTCGGTTGACACTATTCGGCGTATGTAAGTGAACTGGTCCACTAATTAATGTGACATTAGCACCCATTTGAGCAGCGGCATTTGCAATTGCAAATCCCATTTTTCCTGAACTGTAATTACTAATATAACGAACTGGATCGATTTCTTCGATTGTTGGGCCTGCTGTAATGGTAATTGATATATCTGAAAGTGCTGAGGTTGATTTAAAATAGTCGGTTATTTCCTCAACAATAGTGAGCGGCTCAAGCATACGTCCTGGTCCAACATCACCGCAAGCTTGAAAACCACTGTCTGGACCTAAAATTAAGGTATTTCTTGACGCTAATACAGATAAATTATGTTGAGTTGCGGCAGCTTTATACATTTGTTGATTCATCGCCGGAGCAATAGCAATTGGCGAAGATGTTGCTAAACAAATTGTTGATAACAAATCATCGGCAATACCATTTGCCATTTTAGCAATAATATTGGCGGTTGCAGGCGCAATTAATACTAAATCTGCCCATTTGGCAAGTTCAATATGACTCATAGAAAGCTCGGCCGATGGATCAAAGAGATCGCTAGAAACCTGATTGCCAGAAACAGCTTGAAGCGTCATTTTAGTGACAAAATGGCTAGCAGAATCTGTCAAAACTACATGCACTTGCGCGCCAGATTTTTTTAAATGGCGAACAAGGTCAGGACATTTATAAGCGGCAATCCCACCAGTAATCCCTAACAAAATACGTTTACCCGATAGACTCATGATCATGCTTCCTTCACACCAAAAATGAAAGCGTTATATTACCACAATTAAGTTAGATAATAAGTAGCTCTTTCGCATTGGCTAATGTTGCATCTGTAATTTTATCGCCGCCTAATAATCTCGCTAACTCGTTTAACCGCCCATTTTCGTTTAATTTTTGCATATCTGTAGTGGTTTTTTTACCATTAGTTTGTTTACTAACAAAATAGTGTTGATTAGCTTGTCCTGCAACTTGTGGTAAATGAGTAACGGTAATTACTTGAGTTGATTGTCCAAGCTGCCTTAATAGTTGCCCCACTTTTGCGGCGGTTGAACCGCTGATCCCAACATCGATTTCATCAAAGATTAAAGCTGGCGTATCCATTTTTTGCGCAGTTAAAACTTGAATTGCCAAAGCAATACGCGATAATTCCCCACCCGAAGCAACTTTAGCCAGTGGTTGGGGGCTTTGCCCTGCATTAGTACTAACTAAAAAAGTGACTTGATCAGCGCCATCTTCATTTAATCGATTTTCGTCAAAAGCAATATCGATACTAAATTGTCCATTAGGCATAGATAATTCATGCATAATAGTGGTGACTTTTTTAGCTAATGTTTTGCTTATCGTTAATCTTTTTTGATGCAATTTTGTAGCAATTTCAACGGCAATTTGATGGTATTTAGTAATATCATTTTTAAGTTGTTCACTTTGTTCATCTTGCTGATTAATTTGTTTAAATTCAGCTAACAAAGTTTGATGTAAATCTGGTAATTCTTCGGGAGAAACATGATGTTTACGCGCCAAAGCAATCTGTTTAGATAGCCGCTGTTCTAATTGCATGACTCGAGCAGGATCGAGCTCTAAACGCTCGCTATAGTGGCGCAGTTCATCACTTGCCTCTTTAATTTGGATTGAGGCTTCTTCTAACATGTTATAAACGCTATTTAAGCAAGGGTCGAGTTCAGCTATTTCTTGAACGCTGTTTTTTACACTACTTAGTAAGCTATTAACATTATAATCATCAGCTTCATCTAATAGCATGACTGATTGTTGGCTTAGATTAATTAACTGTTCGCTATTAGATAGCCGTTTGTACTCTTCATCAATTTGTTGAAATTCCCCCTCAATGGGCGAAAATTCATTAAGTTCTTTTAATTGATATTGCAAAAGTTGCATATGCGCATCACGCTCTTGCCTTGTTATTTCGTATTGCTGGTAAAACCGTGTTGCTTCTTTCCATTGCTTATAGGCTTGATGCATTTGGGCAAGTAGTGTTGATTCATTCATATAATGATTTAACAACAACTGCTGATAATCACTGCGTAACAGGCGTTGATGCGCATGTTGCCCATGAATTTGAATCAACATTTGCCCCAAATCTTTTAATTGCGAAATAGGAACAGCTCGACCATTAATAAACGCTTTAGAACGCCCATCTTGATTAATTACTCGTCGCAAAATGCACTCATTACCTTCATCAAGTTGGTTTTCGCTTAGCCAATCAAAAGCTGCAGGCGTATCATCAAGTAAAAAACTTGCAGAAATATCAACACGATCAGCTCCATGTCGAATAGATGAAGCATCAGAACGATTACCTAAACATAATCCCAATGCATCAATAGCAATCGACTTCCCCGCTCCCGTTTCGCCGGTAATAGCAGTCATACCCGAAGTAAAATCGACAAGAAGCTGATCCACAATAGCAAAATTATTAATAGTGAGTTGAGTTATCATAATAAATTAATACATAAGGCTAGTTATAATATTGGCAGTATAGCAGTAAAAACACTGTAAATAAATACAGGGTTGTATTTTTGTTTTTTGGGAAGGGGGCGAAGATGTAACTATCCCCTAAAATAGTACAGCAAAAAAGTAGAAAATTCTCTATGATAAAAGTAAAAGAGGATTTAATAAGGATTACCCGTTATCTGGATAAACTGGCCGAATATCATGGCTATCCACTCAAAATACGAGTGGATAATGGACCGGAGTTTACCGGAAAAACATTCATCGACTGGGCTAAATCACATGATATAACCATTGATTATATCCAGCCCAGTAGTCCCTATCAAAACTGGTATATTGAACGATTTAATCGTACCTATCGAACTGAAGTACTCGATTTATATCTTTTTAACAACTTAGCACAAACAAGGAGAATAACCGAAGAATGGTTAACGATTTATAATACCGAAAGACCGCATGAGGCATTAAATAACATGACACCGATTGAGTATAAAACTAAAACAAGCAGCATGATTTTCTACGTGAGCTGTGTACTAAGTTTGGGATATTTACACTTTAACTGACAAAAACACAAAATTTAGGATAGGGTCGATTTTTTTGTATATTAAACAGAATTATTGCACTGTCTGGTTTTTTGTTTGTTTTTAGATCTTATTTATATTATATCTGTAGACATAGCCATAAAGCATTCTGTAACTATTATTAAGTGAGACTTATTTAATTCTTGTTTATTTTTATTTGTTGCTCAACTCTTCCTACATTTGCTGTTTTTATTGGATTTTTATATTATTTTCCATTCTTTCCATGCTTTTTGCATCATTAATTTCTTTCATCGTGTTGTTAATTGGTACAAAAGTAATAAAAGAAAACAACAGTGCTACAACAATATAATCGGCTCTACGTTTATGCTTTTTTAATAGGATGTAAAAAAAATTCACAATACAATTAAAAATAAACAAAACAACAATAATGAAATTGATAATTTCCTGTGGAGATATTGTGCCTATTCCATTATTACCCAAACCCGGGAAGATAAAACACACTTCTAAAAAATAAAGCACGTAAAGAAAATAAACCATACTTAAAGCCGATAACAAAATCTAAAATTTTATATTATTATTAATAAAAATACTAATTAATTGTGGACTATAAAAATACCGTTTATAAAAATTTAACGGATTATTTTTAATAAATGGCCACTTTCTATTATTTCAATTACGTTTACCGTTAGCTAATTCTTTCTATTCTTCTTTTATCCAAAATTACACTGGAGTATAATTCACACACCTATTATTGTAATTGTGGAAAACCCAGTATGTTTGGAAATAAAACAAATCGTCAAATCATTATTTGGACAACAATCATTGGTGGTTTTATTAGTGCTTTAGTTAAGTGGGGATCAGAGGTTAATATGCCTCCTCGTGTCCCGGGTGAAATTTCGCCTCCAGCGGCACATATTGATGCATGGCTTGGTTGGTTAGGGATTGATTCTCATTCACTTGATTATATTTATCAAACAGCAACTGTTTCTGGTGCGGTAACGCTTTATCACTGGTTATTCAGTTTTGCTTTCGCCTTTGTTTATGTGGCTGGTGCATATTATTGCAACAAAATCCGACTATGGTATGGCGCAGTTTATGGCACTATTATTACTATTTCTATGCATGGTTTTTTAATTCCATTACTTGGCTTTCGTCATCCTGCTTATGATGCCGAAGGTACTGTTGGTTGGTTATGGAATTTAAATGGCTATGAGCTTTGGAGTGAAATTTTGGGTCATATTTATTGGGGCGCTTCAATTGAAATTTGTATGATTGCCGTTCTTGCTCATTTTTCAAGACCTATTCGTGGCGAGTGGCGTCAATAATTTAAGTTAAATCACTTAATACTAAACCCTACTATTTAACTATAGTAGGATTTTTCATTTTATTGGTTATAGCTAAAAACTATATTAACCAATAAAAAACTAGAATTATTCAATATCTATTTTTTTTGTTATCTTCTTTATCACTAAAGAAAATCGATAAAAAGGAAATAAAAATGAATACTGCTGTTATTGGATATCCTCGAGTTGGTAAGCTTCGTGAACTTAAATTTGCAACAGAAGCCTATTTTAAAGGTAATAAAACACAAGCTGAATTATTAAACGAAGCTAAAGCGCTACGAGCTGAGCATTTAAAACAACAAGCGGCTCAAAAAATTGCTTTTATTTCATCTAATGATTTTTCATTCTATGATGCGGTGTTAGATACAGCGTGTTTACTTAATGTTATTCCAAAACGTTATCAAGATTTAGGTTTACCTGAACTTGACCGTTATTTTGCGATGGCACGTGGTTATCAGGGTGAAAAAGGCGATGTGAGAGCACTCGCTATGAAAAAATGGTTTAACACCAATTACCACTATTTAGTACCTGAAATTGAAGATTCAGTACAAATTAAGTTAACAGGCACTAAACCTTTTGACGAATATCAAGAAGCTAAAGCGTTAGGTGTGCAAACCAAGCCGGTTGTGATTGGTGCATTAACCTTTTTTAAATTAGCACAGTATTTAGGTAAAAAACAGCTTGTTGATTTTAAAGCTGATATTATTAAAGCTTATCAAGACATCATCCAAAAATTCACAACGCTTGGTGCTGAGTGGATCCAAATTGACGACCCCATTTTAGTCACTGACCTAAATAAAGACGATATCGCTTTATTCACCGAACTTTATCAAGCGATTTTATCGGTTAAAGGTAACACCAAAATTGTTCTACAGACCTATTTTGGTGATGTGCGTGATTGTTATAAAGAACTTGTCGCTTTACCTTTTGATGGTATTGGTCTTGATTTTGTTGAAGGTAAACAGTCATTAGCTTTACTTGAAAACAATGGCTTCCCTGCCGATAAAGTCTTATTTGCTGGTGTGGTAAATGGAAAAAATATCTGGAAAAACAATTACCAAAAAACCTTAGCATTACTTGGCAAAATTAAACAAAAGGCCGCAAATATTGTAATCAATACTTCTTGTTCATTACTGCATGTTCCTTATACATTGCAAAATGAGACCAAATTAACCATTCAACAACGTGCTTATTTTGCTTTTGCACAAGAAAAGCTACAAGAACTTGCTGAACTTGGTCAATTATTTAAAGATGTAAATCCTGAAAATAATGCCGCTTATAAAGCTAACCAAACATTATTTACTCGTGAGCGTGAGGGCGCAAATCAAGCAGTACGCCAAAAAGTGGCCGCATTAAAAGAGTCGGACTTTACTCGTTTACCTGAATTTTCAGTGCGTGAAGCTGCGCAGAAAAAGGCCTTTAATTTGCCACTATTACCAACTACCACTATTGGATCATTCCCACAAACGCCTGACGTACGTTTAAATCGTGCTAAATTCAAAAAAGGGGAAATTTGCCTGAACGAATATACTGAGTTTAATCAACAAAAAATTGCCGAATGTATTAAATTACAAGAAGAAATTGGCATTGATGTGTTAGTTCATGGTGAATTTGAACGTAATGACATGGTGGAATATTTTGGTGAAAGCTTAAATGGCTTTGTGTTTACTGAAAAAGCATGGGTGCAATCTTATGGTACTCGTTGCGTTAAGCCACCAATTGTTTGGGGTGATATTTCACGCTCAAAACCGATTACTGTTGCATATTCAAAATATGCACAAAGCCTGACAGACAAACCAGTTAAAGGTATGTTAACAGGACCTGTGACTATTCTAAATTGGTCATTCCCACGAGAAGATATTTCTCAAAAAGAATCAGTATTCCAAATAGCATTAGCAATTGGTGATGAAGTATTAGATCTTGAAGCAGCGGGTATTAAGATCATTCAAATTGACGAAGCGGCATTAAAAGAAAAATTACCACTACGTAAAGCCGATTGGAACAGTGAATACCTTGATTGGGCGATCCCTGCGTTTAGATTGGTACATAGCAAAGTGCAAGCAGATACGCAAATCCACACTCATATGTGTTATAGCGAATTTGCCGACATTATTAAAGATATTGATGCAATGGACGCTGATGTTATTTCGTTCGAGGCTTCTCGCTCTAATTTGCAGTTGATTGACGTACTTAATGCAAACAACTTCAAAACTGAAGTGGGACCAGGGGTTTATGACATCCATTCACCACGTGTACCACCAGTAGCCGAAATCAAAGCAACAATTGAAAAGTTACTAGCGAAGATTGATAACCAAAAATTGTGGATCAACCCAGATTGTGGTTTAAAAACTCGTGGTGAAAAAGAAGTGGTTGAAAGCTTACAACATTTAGTACAAGCCACTTTAGAAGTAAGAAAAACACTGAACTAAGCAATGTTTTTACAAAGTCGTTTTTATTAATAAATCAGGCTTTGTTTAGCCTTACGTTTCCGCCGCCTATTTGGGCGGCGGAAGTGTCAATAAGGACAATAAGTGACATAACCAATGGATGAAACAAATGAAAACAAATCTACTATTTAATAAAAAAACCGTATTCTCCTTTGAGGTTTTTCCTCCTAAAAAAACCTCACCTTTAGAAACAATTTATAGTACATTGCGTGAACTTGGTTATTTTAAACCTGATTTTATCAGTGTCACTTATGGTGCAGGTGGTAGCTTAAATGGTCAAACCACCATTGATATTGCCCACTCAGTCAAGCACACTTATGGCATTGAAAGCGTTGCTCACTTGCCGGGGATCAATTTTGATAAAGCTGAAATGCAAAAAATCCTACACGATCTTAAATGTGCAGGAATTGATAATGTGCTTGCTTTGCGTGGTGACATCAGCCCGAATGTGCAACCTAAAGATGATTTTCGATACGCCAGCGAACTGGTGACATTCATTAAAGAAAACGGTGATTTTAACGTGATTGGTGCATGCTATCCCGAAGGACACCTTGAAGCAGCAACACTAAAACAAGATCTGATCCACCTAAAAGAAAAGGTCAATGCAGGTACCGATCAACTTATTTCACAGCTATTTTTTGATAATGATTATTTTTATACATTTTTAGATAAATCTCGCGATATTGGCATTAATGTTCCAATAGAAGCAGGCATCATGCCAGTGACCAATAAAAACCAAATTGAGCGTATGGTATCAATGTGTGGGGTGAATTTACCTAAAAAATTCAAACAAATGATGGAAAAATACGAACACCATCCAGAAGCATTTCGTGATGCCGGTATTGCTTATGCAATTGATCAGATTGTTGATTTAGTTTCGCAAGATGTCGATGGCATTCACTTATACACCATGAACAATAGCTACATAGCAAGGCGCATTAGCGAAGCAGTATCAACATTGCTAGCAGTGCCAAAATTGGAATAGTGATGGTATAAAGATAAAGTATATTTTTTTGGAGTACTGTGGAGTTGTTGCGGACTAGCTAAAATTGGTTGCGGGGGCTGGATTTGAACCAACGACCTTCGGGTTATGAGCCCGACGAGCTACCAAGCTGCTCCACCCCGCGTCAAAGAAGTGGATATATTATAGCAATAAAATAATAAAGCAATACTTTTTTTACTAAGAGTTATATTTTTAAACATTCTTGAGTAAATATGGATTATTTTTTTACATAAAAAACCTAGCCATACTAAAATAACAATTTCCATATAAATTTTTGATTTTAAGTAAAAGTATTAAAACAAAAATTTAAGGAAAGGCGATTTCAATGATAATGATTATCTTAAATTGCTCGATGATTTAACAGTGTAGTTTGCTGATGAGAATTTTCCTATTCATTCTTATCCTGAATTTTATTTAACTGCAATGCGTAACAATGAAAATGCGATAATTGGATAATGCCACTTTATTATCCAATTATCAATGACAAAAATTTACTTTAAAATTTATTAAACAACTTTGCGAACAAATTGGTTCAAGTATATCTTTTCACAAAGACCTCATTAAGCAATATTGAACACAATTTGAAGAGCAATTTCCAAACAATAATGTAATTGATTAATGGGTTAGCTCCGCCTTGCAGCAATTAAGAGATAAAGGTTATTTGTTATTTTTAAAAAAAGAAAATACCAACTGTTAAGTAATGATACTGACTATAAAACTCAAGATCATTTTAATAACCAAGATATTACTGAATCCTTAATCATAAAACGATCTTATACCCATATTCAGCCAGTTTATCCAGATAATGGGGGAATCTTACCTGCTAGTGAACTGATGGCTGTATCAGAATGTCTAACACATCACTATTAAAGTCATCAATCACATTTATGGTGTGATTAGATAGTTACAAATTAAAGATGAAATCATCTCATGGAATTTAGTTATCTGAATTCTTTTCAGCTTTAATACTGTCAATGCCTCAAAAAGCATTTATTTCTTCCTTCCCATTTGTTTTAAAAAAACTTGCTGCTATATAAACAGTTCAGGCAGAGTAATTTCATGATAATCAATCTGAAATTGCTTGGATATTTGTTGGATAATCGCCGTTAAGCGCAAGTAATGTCGATGGCTGAAACCGGGATATATATGGTGAGTTAGGTGTAAATTGAGCCCGCCTAACCAGTATTCTATAATAGGATATTTTAATCGCCAATTAAGCGCCGTATTAAGTACATGTTGTGTTGAACCATGTGGCATAAGCCCATCAGTGGGCGCTAGGTAAAAATTGGCTTTTTCCCTGTGGGTACCAAGAATCAGTATTATAAAGATCATTGAAGAGCACAGTTGACTTAGCCCATAGGTGATGAGAATAAATCCTACACTGAATTGAGGACAAATAACTAAAGAAAATGGCGGATAATCGAGCAGATAAGTGTAAATGCCCCCAACTTAGTACACAACTCACGTAGAAAATTAAGCTGCTTGTTTTAGTGTTTTATACTCAATCGGTGTCATGTTATTTAATGCCTCATGCGGTCTTTCGGTATTATAAATGGTGAGCCATTCTTCGGTTATTCTCCTTGCTTGCGCTAGGTTGTTAAAAAGATATAAATAGAGTACTTTAGTGCGATAGGTACGATTAAATTGTTCAATATAGCCATTTTGATAAGGGCTACCAGGCTGGATATAATCAATGGTTATATCATGTAATTTAGCCCAGTTTATAAAGGTTTTTCCTGTAAATTCTGGTCCATTATCAACTCGTATTTTTAATGGATACCCATGATATTCAGCCAGTTTATCTAAGTAACGGGTAATCCTTCCTGCTGGTAAGCTTACTGCAATATCAATCCCTAACGCCTCACGATTAAAGTCATCGATGACATTGAATGTCCTAAAGCGACGTTGATTACGGCTACTGTCACTCATAAAATCCATTGACCAACATTCACCTTGTTTATTGGGGGCTAATAACCTTTCCGGGCATCGTAGAGGAATACGTTTTTTACGCTTTACCCTGAGGTTAAGCTTTAATTCACAATACACCCGATATACCCGTTTATGATTCCATTTATAGCCGAGCTTTCTGATACGATTAAAACATTTAGGAAAACCCCAGCGTAAATGCCTTTCCGTGATAGCATTCAACACCGAAATAATCACTGAATCATCCGGTAACTTAGGTTTATAATAGTAAGCACAACGGCTTAAGCCAACAATGGCACAACTCATAGTAATAGTAACTGAATGATTTTGTTGT
>NZ_LZHI01000025.1:0-1098 GCF_001690385.1 Gilliamella sp. Choc6-1 | reverse complement strand
TAGTTATTTATTAGATCATAAGCAAAGGTGCCCGCTACCCAGGTTATTACCGTTAGGTGACTTTCTGGCTGGTTAGGAGCTGGCTCTTTTACTTCGATTTTTTCAATATCGGTAAAATTAGATTGCCATACCGCTTTGCCCTGAGTGAGGGTTTTAAAGGTTTTTGCTTCATAATGGTCGATAAAATAGTTTTTATCGGTGGTGACATATTCGGTGATTTTTAGGGTTTCTTTGGCTTTATCTTCGTTTAGGTGGATTGGGGAGTGCGCCACTACTGAGTGGTTATTTACCCCTGTTGAACTGATATTAAAGCGAGATTCAATCATATCCTCATCACGTTGCCCATTCTTGCCAAATAATGTAACCGTGGCCTGCAACGGCAGGTGGGCGATGGTTGCATTATTCGGGTATGTTAAATAAAAATAGAGGTGGCGGTGATGTAGCTTCATCCCACTAAATGAACTTGGTTTTTTAAAGATCATAAAGGTGTCAATGCCCGACACCGCAACCAAATAGTCATTTACCGACTGCCCAAAACCCACAAATGCCTCTTGCTCTTCGTGATAAGCGCCATACCCTAAATAGGTAAACTCTTCTTGCACCCCAAAATAACAGCGGTTTAACCAGTGATCGATAGGGGTAAAATTATCGTATTTTTTGCTACTTGCAATTAAATATAAGCCCCACAATGATAATATAACGCCCAATCCTATTACAATGCTTGAACTAGCTAATAAAAATATAGCGCCAGCTCCTAATAATACAGCTCCACCAGTTCTAGCGATAAAATAACTTTTATCCTCCATATTCCACATCCCCAAGGCACTTTTTAACTCGCCTAAGGCTTCAAAAATAGTTATAGCCGCAAAAGCTTTGGCTACGGTTTTAGAAATCAAGGTATTTAACATCTGTTTAGCTTTAATTTCAGGTACTAATGTGCCCGAAACTGTTGAACGCATCGCTTTAACTAGCTGCATTTTTAATTTGATGTCACGGTATAAAGCCACGCTATCAACACTTAATAATGCTAACGAGCCTAAGTCAATCGCCAGTTGGTGCATTTTTTTATCTTGGCTTTCACCTTCTTTAACGGTGTCC
>NZ_LZHI01000024.1:0-980 GCF_001690385.1 Gilliamella sp. Choc6-1 | reverse complement strand
ATTATCACCGAGTTTAGCCAATTATCGGTAAATAAAGAAGAAGCGCATTATCAAGTGGTCTTATCGCCACGACTGGCTAGACTAACGTTAAACCGCAACTGTGCCATATTCCAGAACCAAAGCGTAGTAAGCGTGGTTGAACAAATACTTAGAAGCCACGGACTTAATGGCATAGACTACCGCCTTGAACTTAAAGAGCACTACCCAGCCAGGGAATTTATTACCCAATGGCAAGAAAGCGATTTTGAATTTATACAACGCTTAATGGCGGATGTGGGTATCTGGTTTCGCTTTGAAAGCCATGCCGAGCACGACTGCGACGTAATGGTGATAAGCGATTACGAACAAGGTTATGACCAAGTTGCCCATATTAATTACAAATTACCCAGCGGCACCTTGGACGGCGGCACTGAAAGCGTTTGGGATATTAGCATGCACAGCCAAACGGTGGCATCATCGGTTAAAGTGAAAGATTACAACTACCGTGATGCCAAAGCCAACTTACTTGGCGAGGTCAATAGCCAACCCGATGACCGCACCACTAACGGCACCGACTACCGTTATGGCGAGCACTATCAATATGCAGGTAGTGCCAGTGTCAGTTCAAGTAGTCAAAAAAATAGCCCCAACAAAATTTATAAAAATATTCAAAGTGAGCAAAATGGGGGGGGAAGCGAGAATAACGATGATGCACAAAATAGGGATAATGATTACCACCTTAATAGCACCCCAGAAAGTGGCAATTGGTACGCACGTATTCGCCATGAACAAGCAATCAGTGAACAAATAATTATCCGAGGCAAAAGCAACCGTTATAACCTTGCTCCTGGGCAACTCATTAGCCTTAATGGCGCCCCGCTGATTGATATTGATGAAGGCATTATTATTTTAAGTGTTACGGGCAGCGGCAGCCGCACTGATGCTTACCAGCTCAGTTTTACTGCGATACCTTTTAAGGTATTAAAACCGTATCGCCCAGC
>NZ_LZHI01000023.1:0-71881 GCF_001690385.1 Gilliamella sp. Choc6-1 | reverse complement strand
ATGTCTAAAGAAAAATTTGAACGTACAAAACCCCACGTTAACGTTGGTACAATCGGCCACGTTGACCATGGTAAAACAACTTTAACAGCTGCAATTACTTCTGTTCTTGCTAAAAAATATGGCGGACAAGCACGTGCATTCGATCAGATCGATAACGCACCAGAAGAAAAAGCACGTGGTATCACCATCAATACTTCACACGTTGAATACGACACACCAACTCGTCACTACGCACACGTAGACTGCCCAGGCCATGCTGACTATGTTAAAAACATGATCACAGGTGCAGCTCAAATGGATGGTGCTATTTTAGTAGTAGCAGCAACTGATGGTCCTATGCCACAAACTCGTGAACATATTCTTTTAGGTCGTCAAGTAGGTGTTCCTTACATTATCGTATTCTTAAACAAATGTGATATGGTTGACGATGAAGAACTATTAGAATTAGTTGAAATGGAAGTACGTGAGCTTCTATCTCAATATGATTTCCCAGGTGATGATACACCAGTGATTCGTGGTTCAGCGCTAAAAGCGTTAGAAGGCGATGCTGCATGGGAAGACAAAATTGTTGAATTAGCAGAAGCATTAGATAGTTACATTCCAGAACCAAAACGTGATGTTGACAAACCATTCTTATTACCAATTGAAGACGTATTCTCAATTTCAGGTCGTGGTACAGTGGTAACAGGTCGTGTAGAAAGTGGTGTAATCAAAGTCAACGAAGAAGTTGAAATTGTTGGTATCAAACCAACGACAAAAACGACTTGTACTGGTGTTGAAATGTTCCGTAAATTACTAGACGAAGGTCGTGCAGGTGAAAACGTAGGTATTTTATTACGTGGAACAAAACGTGAAGAGATCGAACGTGGTCAAGTATTAGCAAAACCAGGTTCAATTACACCGCATACTGATTTTGAATCAGAAGTATATATTTTAAGTAAAGATGAAGGTGGTCGTCATACTCCATTCTTCAAAGGTTACCGTCCACAGTTTTATTTCCGTACAACTGACGTAACTGGTACTATTGAATTACCAGAAGGCGTAGAAATGGTAATGCCAGGTGATAATATTAAAATGACAGTATCATTAATTCATCCAATTGCGATGGCAGAAGGTTTACGTTTTGCTATTCGTGAAGGTGGCCGTACTGTTGGTGCTGGTGTTGTAGCTAAGGTTATTAAATAATTTAAAATATTATTTAGCATTACTAATGCAAAGACAACAAGAAAAGGCGCATATTTTGCGCCTTTTTCATTACTTAGCAACAATAATCTCATTTCCTATTAAATTAACTACTAATTAGTAACCAGATAAAAAGATAACAATTAAATCATATTAAAAAGTAATGATATGTAAAACTAAAATAACACTTATAGAAAAGTCCAATTAGCTACTAACTTATATTGAATTCATAAAAATTACTATCTTCATTATTAGCCCTATTACCAAACGATTTAAGCCAGAAAATCAATAATATATTTCCGATTGCCTATTTAAGCTTTAATCGAGGTAGTTTTTCATTGGCATTACCGTGAATATAAAGTTTACTGGCAATAGGATGAAAAGCGTAATAAGTGTATTATAACAACAATATGAAAACTAGCTAACATCATGATTAATCACTCGATAAAAGTTAGATTTATTAGTCTTACAATACCTTTAATAGCTAAGTTGTTTAAGGATATACTCATAATAATTTAGCTAACAAAAATCAATAAAATCATACTAATCTATTTTATAAAAATAACGTTTTCAGACTGTTTATGTTGGGTTAATAAATGAGTATTGAACAGTAATTAAAATAACAATCAGGTAAAAATAGTGATGAAATCTGAATTAGCACGAGTCAAAACTATTTAATAACGCCAATAAGCTATTTCTAATAATGTTATTATCTTGCGTTAAATCAATAGTACAAAAGGATAATTTATGTCCTTGGATAGTCATATTTTCATTCACCGTCACACCGACAGTTGGGTATAGCAACATGCCAGAGGCGCAAACCGATAAAGGATCGCTATCTTTTTCCTGACTTCTTAAATAAGCATATAATTGATAAAGGTGATGACTACTAAACGAGTTAGGTCTAAATCGTGTTTCTTTTAGAATTGAAGTACATTTAGTATCAATAATTAAACGTTGTGTATGCTCGCGATTTTCAAGGATTAAATCGGTTTTCATAGTTGGCAAATAGGTGATGATATTATCGGTCGCATTGCTATATTGCCAATTTAATTTTTTACCCGCATAAATAGTCCATTGCTGGGGATCTAAATTTACACGATAAAAACCAACTATCGCTTTTTCAAATAATTCCCGTAACCAATGATCGTTTTTTTTTAATTGTTCAATAGTATGTAATCCTTGAAATTGAGTAGGAATTGACAAGCTAAAAATGAGTTTTGCTAATGAAATTAAAGTATTATCTTTAAGATTTGCATGGTTAAAACGCTCCTTTTCATAGCAATAATGCGTTGTTTGACCAATCTTCAACGCAGTAAATTGATGAATGATTTTTCTACATTGTTCAATTAAGCTCGCATCTTTCAATTGTTTTACTAATAGATGAGCCGCAGCATGAATATAGCGATTTTTAGGGGTATCAATCGTTAAATCATCATATCGACATTGAATTTTACCCTTTGCCAATAATTGCTTACGCTGAGTAGTTAAAACCTCTATTTTTCCTCTGACACGATTAAGTACTTTTGTTGTGAGCTGATAATTTGCGGCAAGGTGATGTATTAACCATTTATTTGCTGCCTGACAATATAGTTTGGCAGCAAGCGTTATTAATTCCTCTGGGTTATTTTCTAGTTCTATCCTCTGCTTTTGCCCTACAGTTTTATAATAATCAGAAGCATAGAGCAAAAGTAGCCATATGTTTCTAATTGGTATTTTGGCAACGGTCGTATTGGTTAATAACGGATGATTATTTATCGTGGTCATTATTGTGCATTACCTAATAATATATTCATCGCATCGCTAAATTTTTCAGGCTCGCCAAACCAATACTCTTCTAATAGAGGCTCGATTTCTGAACAAACAATATGCTTAAACCAATCTTGCGCAGTCATTTTTTGGTTAGAACAGGTAAAATAGCTATGCCCAATGGTAAATGCCTTGCCGAGTGAATTATCATTACTAATATATTGATTTAATGCCTCTATACGGTGCTTTATTTCTTGTAATTGTTGCGGTGAAAAGGCGTGTTTTTCTTGCATATAGTTGAGCCAATTTTCGCCAAAATGAGGACTTAAATGGTAAAAGGCAAAACGACGACGTAAAGCAAAATCGAGCATCGCTAACGAACGATCGGCAATATTCATAGTACCGATAACATAGAGATTATCAGGAATAAATACGCCTTTTTCATTTTGGTGTTGGTATGTTAATTCTAATGCCTCATTTGGATTTCGTTTATCAGCCTCAAGTAGCGTTAACATTTCACCAAAAATTTGTGCTGGATTACCGCGATTAATTTCTTCAATCACAATCACATAATTTGATTGAGCATCACTCTTTGCTTGATTAATTATCTCTAAAAAAGGCCCATCAATCAGCGATAATTTTCCATCACTGGTTGGGCGATAGCCGCGGATAAAATCCTCGTAAGACATATTAGGATGAAACTGAATAGCTTTGATATTCTTTGAATCTTTATAACCAACAATAATATTAGCTAAACGTTTGGCTAACCATGTTTTACCTGTCCCTGGTGGACCTTGTAAAATAATATTTTTTTTCAACTTTAAGCTATTTAATATGGCTTGCAACTGTTGTTTATCAACAAAACAACCCTCATTGATTAGATCATTTTGGGTATAAGATTGTTTTATGATTACAGGTTTAGTCATATCTTGGTTATCATAATTTTCTTCTTCATTTAGCGTGTCAATATCTAGTAATTCATATTTTCCACCACCTAAAAATAATAAAATATTATTATTTCTTAACTCTTGAAATCTATTATCAATTGTCGATTCAATAGTATTATTTTGAGGAAATAATTGCTGAAGATCCTCTTTATACTGAGTAAGAAATTCTGAGCGAGTAAATATATTACTATTTTTCTGATAACATAATTGTTTAATGTGTTTTAATACAATATCTACCCAAGACTCATTAATCGGTTTGTTAATATCGCTAGCATTAGTATTACTATTGTTACTTAAATTATTATTTCCATAACGAGATTTCCAATATGGAGCATTGCGAAAAGCATCAATATCTTGTGGCTGATCATAAAATGCAAAATTAATTAATTGTTTTGATAGCCAAAAATCATCTTTAACACTCCAGATAGCAGCTATATTGGTATAAAAGTACCATTTCTTATTCAAATTAGTTTGTTGCCAATCGACTTCTAACAATTTTCCATCACCATGATTTTTAGTTACGGTGCCAATAGCCTTTATATCCATTACCGAAACAGGAAAACCTTTACTATCAAAGGGTAAATTATTTTTTTGGTTATAGGTTGATTTGATGGCAACTTTATCGCCAACAGAAATAGATTTTACGATATCCAAAAGTTTATTATCATAGCCATTTTGCCAGATACCTGAACTAATAAAATTCTCTGTTTGGTCTTTACTACCTTTAAATTTTGCACCTAAAAACCAATATGTTTTTATCCCGTCCAATTGCTTTCCTTTCTGGTTATATTATTTATTTTTATGTGTATTTTAAACTAATTTATTATTAACCAAAAATAGAATATTGATAATTATTCACCAACTATTTTTATAAAGTTATTTATGTTTTTACTTTGCATAATCAAATAGTTAAATAATAAAAAAAGTAGATGATTTTTACTAAAGCCATTAATGACTTAAAAGTGATGTGTATGCATATCGGATTGAATTTTTATGTAATTAATCTTGTTACTTGGCAAAAGAAATTGGTTAAATTAGACTATAAAATTATTCATCATAATACATTGTCAACCATTAAACGCTTGAAAGGAGTAAAGTCTGAAAATTGCAGTCATTGGTGCAAGTGGTAAAACAGAGCAGCTTTTAGTAAGAAAAGTTATTTCACGAGCTCATGACGTTACTGCATTGTGCGTAAGCCAAATTAGTTATGCTGATTATGCTATTGCGATGATTGACAAGACAGAAAGTGCTAAGCATATCAAACAACATTTTACGGACCTCACAGAATAACTATTTTACCAATTAACATCATATTGGTATAACGTGTAAGCGTGAATACCAATATAAAATATCAATATACTTATTTAAATATATAAAAAAGCCAACGCAAACGTAAAGTTAAATAATCATACCAGTTGATCTTAGAAAATCAAAATAATACCACTACCCTTCCCCTATTTTAACCGTCATTTTTATCTCTCGATTGTCGACAATTTCTAAATTCGATAACACAATTAATTGAGGAAAGTTTGGTCTTAAAAATTGCGATAGCATAGGTCTTAATGCATGATTCACTAATAATACCGGTGGTGCTCCAATAGCATCTTGTTGATGAATCGCATCCTGAATTTGTTGAACAATATGCTCAGCTAAACCAGGCTCGAAATTACTGGTATTTTGTAGCGTTTGCAATAACAAACGTTCTAAATTAACATTTAAACCAATCACATTGATTGGATCACTTCCTGGAAACCATTGCTGAGTGATGACTCGCCCTAATGCAATTCTAACCATACTAAGCAATTGATAAGCATCATTTTGCGTTGGTGCATGTTCACATATCGTTTCAATAATGGTTCGCATATCTCGAATCGATACTTTTTCAGCAATCAAATTTTGCAGTATTTTATGAAAAGTAGTTAATGTCACCACACCAGGTATAAAATCTTCTACAAGTTTTGGTACTTCTTGTTTGATGCGTTCAAGAAGTTCTTGGGTCTCTAATCGACCTAATAAATCGCTAGCAAATTGCTGTAATAAATGGTTAAAGTGCGTTGCAATCATAGTACTGGTATCAACAACAGTGTAACCTAATATCTGGGCGTTTTCTTTATTACTTTCATCTATCCATACAGCAGGCAAGCCAAACGCTGGCTCGGTTGTAGGTAAACCATCAATGATTTCTGCCACATTACCAGGATTAATGGCTAACCACTTATTATTAATAATTTCACCTTTACCAATTTCGCCACCTTTAATAAAAATTTTATATTGATAAGGAGCTAATGAAAGGTTATCGCGAATATGTACCTGCGGAGGTAAAAAACCCAGTGATTGAGCAAACTTTTTACGTAAACTCCGAATTCTTCCCAATAACTCACCATTTTGAGTTTGATCTACCATTGGAATTAAACCATATCCAACTTCCATGGCTAAAATATCTTCAATATTCACATCTGACCAAGTTGCTTCAATATTAGCTGGTGTAGTTGCTTGTACATCTGTGGTTTTGGTAGAGATTTTTTGCTGCGTTTTTTGCTGTTTTGTTAGCCACCACGCAATAAGTGATAACAATGCAGTAAACAATAAAAAAACAACATTTGGCATACCCGGAATTAACCCAAGTAAACCAATGACAACTGCAGTTAAAATTAACACTTGGGGATTATTAAACAGCTGTTTAAGCATTTGTTCACTAATGTTATCGTGTGAAGAAACTCGAGTAACAATAACACCTGCAGCAGTTGAAATAATCAAAGAAGGAATTTGAGCAACTAAACCATCGCCAATCGTTAAAAGCACATAAGTTTTGCTCGCATCAGATAGATCCATACCATGTTGCATAACCCCCACTAATAAACCACCAACAATAGTAATAGCCATAATCAGTAAGCCAGCAATGGCATCACCACGCACAAATTTACTGGCACCATCCATTGACCCATAAAAATCGGCCTCTTGAGTAACCTCGGCTCTGCGTGCTTTAGCTTCGTCTTCACCGATTAATCCGGCATTAAGATCAGCATCAATCGCCATTTGTTTACCAGGCATACCATCCAATGCAAATCGTGCACCAACCTCAGCAATCCGACCAGCGCCTTTGGTGATAACCATAAAGTTTATAATCACCAAAATAATAAAAACCACAATCCCAATGGCAAAATTACCTCCGACTAAAAAATGACCAAAGGCTTCAATAACACGACCTGCAGCGTTGCTACCTGTATGCCCTTTTAATAACACAACACGCGTAGAAGCCACATTTAACGACAACCGCAATAATGTTGCAAACAATAAAACTGTAGGAAATGCAGCAAAATCAAGCACCCGTTTGGTAAACAATGCTACAATCAAAATAATGATAGATAAAGCAATATTGAATGTAAAAAATAGATCTAAAATGAATGCAGGTAGTGGCAACACCATCATCGAAAGAATCAATAAAATTAGCATTGGTCCAGCTAAGATTTGATAATGACCGTTTTTTAACGTATTGAGTGACAATAATGTAAGTAGTTTTGATTTAACCATAAGATTAGTAATTGCCTTTATTTATATTCAGATAATGACTCAGGTACCGGTAAATTTCTCGGAGTAAGTGGCTTATCACCTCCATATTTATACCAATGTTTTAACTGATATACCCAAGCTAAAATTTGAGCCACAGCGGTATATAATTCAGGTGGAATTGTTTCACCGATTTCACCATAGCGATATAAAGCCCGTGCCAATGGTGGTGCTTCTAATTGAGGGATATTATGTTCACTGGCGAGCTCTTTAATACGTAGTGCAATGTTATCCGTTCCTTTGGCAAGCATCTTAGGTGCTATCATGGTTTTTTCGTCATATTGCAATGCAACCGCATAATGAGTTGGATTGGTAACAATAACATTGGCTTTAGGTACGTCCTTCATCATTCGACGTCTAGCAATAGCTTGTTGCATTTGCCGAATACGCCCTTTAATTTGTGGATTACCTTCTTGCTCCTTAAATTCATCTTTCACTTCCTGTTTTGACATCTTTAATTTTTTTAAATTGCTCCAGAACTGATAAAAAATATCAAAACCAACCATTGGTATCAAAGCGATAATACTTAATATTACACACAAAATCACAAACTGAATTGAATTAGCTAACGCATTATTTAAATACATATTAGGTAACGAAAGCATACTAGGAAAGTAATGCAGTAAAAACAAAAGAACTGCAAAACTGACTAAAATTACTTTAAACATGCTTTTTAATAACTCAGCAAAAATTCTGGTACTAAATAATCGCCCAAACCCAGAAATTGGATTTAGCTTCTTAAAATTAGGTTTAATTGATTGCAGACTAAACAGTAAACCACCAATACAAATGGGGGCGATTATCGCTATAATTACTAAACCCAAAAAAATTGGTAAAATAGCCCAAAATCCTGCAGATAATAGATTAACCAAATTAAAGATGAGCAATTTATCATCATCTATTCTATAAGAAACTTTCATCGCCGTTTGTATAACTGTGATTAGCTGACTTGCTAAATGCGATCCCATTAACCAAAATAAAGTAATACCAACCAACAAAATTAACAATGAAGTTAATTCTCGTGATCGAGGAATTTGCCCTTTTTCCTTAGCCTTCTTTATTTTGCTATCGGTGGGTTGTTCACTTTTATCTACGTCACTATCATCAGCCATGATAAATTAAATAAACTCGTCTTATCTAATTAGAATTTTCAATGCCAACAGTATGAACGCATTAACAAAGCGTTATTGCCTTAAAAAGGCGATAATTTACTAGGTATTTATCTCGTTTAACTCAATAAAATTCAAATGAATTACACTTTAGCACGTTTTGATGAAATTATTTCCGTTTGTTGATAGCCATTATTGGTATAAATAACAGGGTTATTAATCTTTTTAAGATAATTAATTGATTGCTGTGTTCTATCCATTCGATTTTGGATAATCAAACCATTATCTCGGTTAATGCTTGCTAATAATTTTGTTGTTTCAGTAATAGATTGCCAATGGGCTGCAATTGTTGATTCTTCACTATAAGGGGGGTGAATATTGAACTGTTTACTTAACGTTATACGTTTTTCATCCAGTAACTTTAATTGTATAAGCAACTGACTTTTTTTATTAATAATTTCATTTAATTGATTTGTTAAACTATTTTCAATCAATATTTGTTGCTCTGTTTGCAGAATTTCTGAGAGTGTTTGTAACATTCTTGTTATTTTATTTAAGATGTTATCTAATTCTAACATTTTTATTTCCCTTCAACTCTATTATTCGATATTTTGTAACATTTGTTTAATAAGTTCGTCGGCAATTTTCTGGGTATCAATTACTAATGTGCCATTGGCAATGGCTTGTTTAATACTCTCAATTTTTTCTACATCAATATCTTTACCAGTCGAATGTAAAAGTGTTGTAGTATTTTGTGTTAAACTTACATTATTACTCACGTTTATATTATTTTTTGCCTGTACAGATACAGTCTGTTTTTTTTGCTGCTCATTGATGACATCACGGCTCAATAATCCTGATATGTTTATAACAGATTTTGTTGCATCTATGCTCATAAAATTACCTTTAATCAAAGTTAAGATTTAAATGGTTTGTTTAGCTTAATTATCGGCAATAATGAAAAAATCATTAATATTATTTATCAAAAATTATCACACCTTGACAAGTCAACTTACCTTCAACAATCTTACCAGAATGCAATTTAACACTAACGTTATCTTCTAATACCGCATTATTCAAGATTTTACCACTAGCCATTATCTGATACCCTTGACCATTAATTATCACATTAACATTCTGCCCAGCTTTAACCTGCCAATTTTTTTGTAACATTGAGGTTCGGATAGGCTCATCAAGATCGATGTTTCTTAACGCAATATGATTAATAACTTGCTCTTTATCTAAAATCACCGCAAACGGGAGTGTATCAAGACGACCAATTTGTATTTTCAGATGTTCTGGTGTAATTACCTTACCGGCACCAATAGCCTGATTAGCCACAACATAACCACCTTCAACAGCAACATTTATATGAAAATATTGGGTTTTCTTTCCACATTTAGCACTAATGGTCATCAAACCCCACTTTTTTTTCTTATTTATTAACGCTAATTTAGGCTCAATACAAGTTAATTCGGGTTTAGGAGAAGTATAGGTTATTACAATATTATCAAATTGATAATTTATATGCTTTGAAATTAATTTATTAACCTCGTCTTCAAGTGAATCAGCTACAGCAATATTTGCGCTAAATAACAGTATAATTAACAAAATTAATCTAACGATTATTATCATATCTACTAATTTTTAAAATTTTTTATAAACATATATTACTTGATGAACAAATTTATTGAATTTTGAAATAAGGACAATTTTTATCGTTATTTATACGATGATATTTTTTTGCTTCACTTAAAATCCTTGCTATCAAAAAAGTGAGATGATTTTATGTTTGATAAATTAGATAAATGGGTTAATTTTCACCAACACGCATTAAATATACGGGAAAAGCGACAGACCATATTGGCTGCAAACATTGCTAATAGCGACACCCCTAATTATCAAGCTCGTGATATTGATTTTAATGCAGAGCTAACCAAAGCAATTAAAAATCAAAGTAAGATAAATAATGTCGTGCTTAACACAACATTTAATAATCATCTGCAAATACCCATGCAAAACGCTACTAATCAAGAAATTCTATACCGTATACCATATCAGTCTGCCGCAGATGGTAATACAGTAGAAATGGACCAAGAACGTACGGAATTTATTGATAATAGCATTCACTATCAAAGTAATTTAACTTTTTTAAGTGAGCAATTTAAAAATATAATCTCAGTATTACAGAAGGGGTAATCGTAATGAGTTTTTCTATTTTTGCCATTTCAGGTTCAGCATTAATGGCACAAACCCAACGCATGAATATCAGCGCTAGTAATATGGCTAATGCAGATAGCATTACTAGTACCTCCGGCGAAGCCTATCGCGCTAAACAAGTTATCTTTCAAGTGGATGATAATGGTAAAAACAACCCAATTGCTGGGGTCAAAGTTTCACAAGTCATTGAAGATCCCACGCCAATGAATTTAGTGTATGAACCTAATCATCCATTAGCAGATGCAAAAGGCTACATTCAAAAACCCAATGTTGATGTAGTTGCTGAAATGGTCAATACGATCTCAGCATCACGCAGTTATCAGGCAAATGTCGAAGTGATTAATACTGCCAAAAATTTAATGTTAAAAACACTAACACTAGGACAATAAAAAGGAGTAATTCATGGGTGTTACTAATTTTGCTGTTTCAGAATCATCAGGAATAAAAAGTCCACAAACAACAAAAAACTCATCTGACGGTAACTCAAGCAAGGAATTACAAGATAATTTTCTAACACTCCTTATTGCCCAAATGAAAAACCAAGATCCAACTAACCCAATGGATAACAGCCAGTTAACATCACAACTAGCACAAATCAACACATTAGCCGGAATAGAAAGGCTTAATACAACGTTAGGAATGGTTTCTGGGCAAATTGATGATAGCTTATCTGTTAATGCTAGTAATATGATTGGTCGTGGTGTCATGGTGCCGGGCAATAAAATTTTAGTTGCTACATCCGAACTAGAAGAAACCGAAAAGGAAAAAGAAACAGTAACCACACCATTTGGATTTGAATTAACGCACGATGCCGACAGCGTTATCATCACTATTCAAGACGAAAATGGCAACATAGTACGTGAAGTTGATTTGGGGGCAATTCCTGCTGGAGTAAGCTCATTTACTTGGGATGGCATGTTAACTGATGGAACTATAGCACCTGATAGCAGCTATACCTTTTCAGTCAATGCTAGTTACGACGGAAAAAAAGTATCATCAACATCATTAGCATATTCGATGGTATATGGTGTTATCAATAGTAAAGTTAATAATAAAGTATTACTTGATTTAGGAATACTGGGTTCAATTAGTATTGACGAAGTTCGTCAAATTCTTTAAAGGAGATAAAGTTTTATGGGATTTTCTCAAGCAGTAAGTGGTATGAATGCTGCATCAAAACAATTAGATGTGATTGGCAATAATATTGCTAATTCTGCAACAGTTGGCTTTAAAAGTGCAAGCGTCTCATTTGCTGATATTTATGCAGGTTCGAAAGTCGGAATGGGCGTAAAAGTAGCTAGTGTGATCCAAAATTTTAACGATGGCACAGCAACAACAACAAATAACAGTTTAGATGTTGCTATCTCTGGTAATGGATTTTTTCGTTTAGTTGATAGTAATGGTCAAATTTACTATACCCGCAATGGACAATTTCAATTAGATGCTGAGCGAAATATTGTTTCAGCGGATGGGCTTCAATTGACAGGTTATCTGGCAACAGGTACCCCGCCTCAAGTGCAACAAGGCGCAGCACCGGGTCCATTAAAAATTTCTCAACAAATGTTAAATGCATCAGCGACAACAAAGGCTTCTTTGCAAACAAACTTAAATTCCAATAGTGAAGTTCCCGCAAAACAACCCGTTAATCCCCTTGATGCCGATACATTTAATTATTCTACAACAATTACCACTTATGACTCGCTTGGTAATCAACGTAATATTCAGATATTTTATGTTAAAACTGCTGATAATCAATGGGATGTGCATTATCTTGATAGCAGTGATCCTGATGGAAGTTTACAAAAATTAGGACAAATGGAATTTGATTCTTCGGGTAAATTAATTAGTGACCCTGAAATGACAATTAATATTAATGGGTTAAATGGATCTACTGATAATACCTTTACCTTATCATTAGCCAATAGCACTCAGCAAAATATGGGCAAAGAAGTCGGTAGTATTAAAACGCCAATCATTAATGGTTATGCACCAGGTAATTTAGTGGGTTATAGCATTAATGATGATGGTTCTATTTATGGGCTATATTCTAACCAACAAACGATGTTATTAGGTCAAATCGCCATGGCTGATTTTTCTAATGTTAACGGTTTAGAATCAGCAGGAAATAATAATTGGCGTTCGACAGTTAATTCTGGTGATGAAATGTTAGGAGTGGCAAATTCTGGGACATTTGGCTCGTTAACAAGTGGAGCACTTGAATCTTCAAATGTTGATATGAGTCAAGAGTTAGTAAATATGATTGTTGCACAACGTAATTATCAATCTAATTCACAAACGATAAAAACGCAGGATCAAATACTCAATACATTAGTTAATTTGCGTTAATGTGAGGGTTATTTATGGATAGGGTTATTTACACTGCTATGTCAGGGGCAAGTCAAACACTGTCCCAGCAGTCAATCACCACACATAATTTAGCGAATGTAACCACTACTGGGTTTCGAGCACAGCTAACCGCAATGAAAGCGGTGCCTATAGTAGGAAATAGTATGCAAACACGAACCATGGTAACAGCAACCACACCAAGTTTTGACTCAACTATGGGGGCTTTTAATTATACTGGACGAAACCTAGATGTCGCACTGTCTGAAAATGACTGGCTAGCTATACAATTAGCTGATGGAAGCGAAGCTTATACACGAAATGGTGCAATACAAATCGACGAAAATGGTACACTTAATATTCAAGGCTATCCACTCATTGGCGATAACGGTGTATTAACCGTACCACAGCGTTCTCAAGTCAGCATTAGCTCTGATGGTACACTTTCCGCGTTAGGTGCAGGTGATAAACCAACCACTATTGCCCAAGCGGGTAAAATAAAAAAAGTACATTTAGAACATAATGAAATTATTCGTGGAGATAATGGCTTTTTTCAACTCACAGAGGAAACGCGCAATGCACGTGGTGCAGTTTTACAAGACAACCCTAACGCCAAACTGATGTCAGGAGTGTTAGAGGGCAGTAATGTCAATCCAGTCACCTCGATGATTGATTTGATTAGTCATTCTCGTCAGTTTGAAATGCAAATAAAAGAGATTACCACCGCTGATGAAAATGCACAAAAAGCCAATCAAATTTTATCTCTAACTTAATTAGGAGTAATCAATGATTAAATCACTATGGATTGCCAAAACAGGATTAACGGCACAACAAATAAATATGGATATTATCTCGAATAATTTAGCTAATGTCAGCACCAGTGGTTTTAAACGACAACGAGCGGTATTTGAAGATCTACTCTACCAAACCGTTCGGCAACCAGGCGCTCAATCTTCAGAGCAAACTACATTACCCTCGGGGTTACAAATTGGAACAGGTGTTCGCCCTGTTGCAACAGAGCGAATTCATAGCCAAGGAAATTTAGAATTAACTGATAATAGTAGTGATATTGCCATTAACGGACAAGGTTTTTTCCAAGTATTATTGCCAGACGGCACTCAAGCTTATACCCGTAGTGGTGCATTTCAAGTTAACCAAAATGGTCAATTGGTGACAGCTGCTGGTTATGAAATACAACCAACCATTAGCATACCTTCAAATGCAACTAAAATGACGGTGGCACGGGATGGTGTGGTTAATGTAACATTGGCTAACCAATCAACACAAATTCAAGTTGGTCAACTTACTTTACATACATTCATTAATGACACAGGCCTTGAAAGTATTGGAGAAAATCTGTATTTAGAAACTGAAAGCTCAGGTGCACCAACTGAAAATACCCCAGGGTTAAATGGTGCTGGGCTGTTATATCAGGGGTATACAGAAACCTCAAATGTGAATGTTGCCGAAGAACTAGTTAATATGATCCAAGTGCAACGAGCATATGAAATAAATAGCAAAGCTATCTCAGCATCTGACCAGATGTTACAGCGGTTAAATCAATTATAAATCAAATAATATGATAAAAATCATGAGATACTTTTGCCTTGTTAGCATATTATTTTTAATTAGTTGTGCACAATTGCCTAAAAAATCTTTAATTAAAGGCGAAACCAGTATCGTGCCACAAATACCCGAAATTGTGAATACTACAGGCTCTATCTACCAGGCGGCACAACCAAGCAGTTTTGGTTATCAACCTATGTTTGAAGATCGCCGCCCGCGCAATATTGGTGACGTATTAACAATCATCCTACAAGAAAATGTCAGCGCCAGCAAAAGCTCTTCGATAAATGCAGGAAGAAATGGTGCAGTTAATTTAACTGCCAAAACCATTCCTACCTTTTTAGATGGTTTAGTAGGACGCAACAAAGCCGACACCGAAATGTCGGGCAACAGTGACTTTAAAGGATCGGGCGCAGCCAATGCTAAAAACACCTTTAGCGGCACTATAACCGTCACCGTTAAAAATGTCATGGTAAACGGTAATTTACAGGTCGTAGGTGAAAAACAGATCGCGATTAATCAAGGAACAGAATTTATTCGCTTTTCTGGTGTGGTTAACCCAAGAACAATCAGTGGTAATAATACCGTTATTTCAACACAAGTTGCCGATGCGCGTATTGAATATGTGGGTAATGGTTACATTGACGAAGTGCAAACTATGGGTTGGTTACAACGCCTATTTTTAAATCTTTCACCTTTTTAATGAATATCATTATGCTTAAAAAATTCTACCCAATTATTTGCATAACCATCATGATACTGACAATTGTACCTTACAGTTATGCCGAGCGTATCCGTGATTTGGTCACCATACAAGGGGTTCGAGATAACGCCTTAGTGGGTTATGGAATTGTTGTCGGACTTGACGGAACCGGTGACCAAACCTCACAAACACCTTTTACCATACAAAGCATTACCAATATGTTATCTCAATTGGGGATTACCGTTCCAACTGGTAGTAATATGCAATTAAAAAATGTTGCCGCAGTTATGGTCACAGCCAAACTACCGCCTTATGCACGCGTAGGTCAACAAATCGATGTAATTGTCTCTTCGCTTGGTAATGCCAAAAGTTTACGTGGCGGCACATTAATTATGACGCCCCTAAAAGGAGCGGATAACCAAATATACGCCATTGCACAAGGTAATCTATTTATTGGTGGAATGGGCGCAAGCGGTGGTGGAAGTAGTATTACGGTGAATCAAACCTCAGGAGCTACAATCCCTGGTGGGGCAATTATAGAACGAGAACTATCAACCCGATTAGATGAGCAAGACATTATCCATTTACACCTTAATCAGTTTGATTTTACACGTGCTTTAAAAATATCTGAAGCCATTAATAAATTACAAAAAAATACGGCTGTGGCCATGGATGGTATAACCGTCTCTGTCAAAATGCCTAAAGAAAACCAAGAACGCGTAAAATTACTCTCACGCATACAAAATCTTGAAATTGGCACTACACCTATTTCAGCTAAAGTTGTGATTAATACCCGAACAGGAGTAGTGGTAATGAATCAGAAAGTACAACTGGATAATTGTGCGGTTGCACACGGCAACTTATCGGTAGTCATCAACAATAATCTTAAAGTAAATCAACCAAATACACCATTAGCCGGCGGCGAAACTGCAGTCGTACCAGAAACACAAATTACAATAGAGCAAGACAGCGGTGCTTTACATAAAGTAGCTCCAGGCACTAATTTAAGCCAAGTCATTAAATCGCTGAATGTATTAGGAGCAAATCCGACTGAATTAATGTCGATACTTGAAGCATTAAAAAAAGCCGGCTGCCTACACGCAGCACTTGAAACGATTTAAAACTGTTTAAAGAGGCTAAAAACATCAAAAAGAAAGTATGTAATGAATAATAAAATTACCCAACAATTCAATCGATTTGCTTACGACTTATCGGGACTAAACCAGTTAAAACGCAATGCTATAACTGGTTCTACTGAAAGTATTAAACAAGTAGCAAAACAATTTGAATCCATATTTATTAATATGATGATGCAAAACATGCGAAAAGCTGTACCGGAAGGTGGTTTATTTAGCCCATCAACAACACAGCTTTTTACAGCAATGTTTGATCAGCAAATTTCACAACAAGCTGCGGGCAAAGGTCTAGGATTAGCTGAGATCATTACCAAACAGTTAATATCTAAAACATCGCCGTCTGTTAATGTAAATACTCATAATAATTTACAAGCTAATTCTAGTAACAATCAGACAAACCTACATTTAGCAAAATCATTATTTAGTGATACCTCATCGACTAACTTATCGCCTCAAGCTCTGGGACAAATGATATACCACAGTCTAAATACCAAAACTCAATCCTCTACAAATAACATACATGAGAAAGAATCGCTTAACTATATTGCCGAAGATTACGTCATACAATTTGTTCAAGAATGGCTAGAACCAGCCAAACAAGCCTCCAAAAGCTCTGGTATTCCTTATGAAGTGATTATTGCACAAGCGGCTTTAGAAACAGGTTGGGGACAAAAGCAGATAAAAACAGCGGATAATCAATCCAGCTATAACTATTTTGGTATCAAAGCGACATCATCATGGAATGGCAATTCGACCCGTTTAACTACCCATGAATTTGTCAATAATACCATGACAAAAATTAAAGATAATTTTAAAATTTACGAAAATAAAAAACAGGCACTAATCGACTATGTCAACCTACTGACAAAAACCCCACGTTACCGTGCAGTGGCAACCGCACCCGATGCTAGAACCGCCGCCAAAGCATTACAAGAAGCCCAATACGCAACGGATCCGAATTATAGCGATAAACTTATCCAGATCATTAATCGCATCGAACAAATTGCCAAAACTAAACCCATCACAACTATATCAGGATTTAAACAATTAGCATTCAATAAATAAGCGGCACATTATTGAACTAAAATATTACAAAACTAAGTACTGATAATGAGCCGAATAATTAACGCTATTTTGAACGATAAAAAAGGAGGCTGTGCCTCCTTAACATTGTAGATATATATTATTGTTATTAATTATTGTAGGTAAATTGATTTGTTCCAACTTATTTCATTTGAAACAATGACATATTTTGCATTGTCATAAATGTATATTGGGCTGCTTGTAAATTCGCTTGTAGCATTACATAATCTGAAATGGCTTCGTACCAATCAACGTCTTCAATTTGGCTAATTTGTGTTTCAAATTCGATATCTAAAGTTTTACCGAGTGTTGTTAATCGGTCCACTTCTTCTAATACCGATCCCCCTTTTGCTCTGAGGGTTGAAATATTATCAAAAGAGTTATCAACGCCACAGCTTGCTTTAGATAAGCCTTCTCTAAATTGTTTAATGGTATCTTCATTATTGTCACCCAGTTCGAGCGTTAAAGCCTCAATAGCATAATCGATACTAGCAAATATATTGCTTTCTGCAGGCGAACCGTCTGGCAGCTTCACAGTAGACCCTGACATAAAGGCTTCAACACCGGTGAAACTAAGTGATACTTCACGTGAATCATCGATAAAAACATTAATAGTGGTTGTGCCTCCAACATAATTGACCTGACCTGATTCATCAACAACAAAAGGAGGAGTGTCATTTTTATTACCAGCAAACAAATAGTTACCATTAGTGTCTTTAGAGTTCGCTAAAGCAACAAGTTGATCTTTTAAGCCTTGTAATTTATTAGCAAGATCACGCCTGTTCTCGTCATTTAATGTTTCATTACCAGCATAAACTAACATTTCTTGAATGTTTTGTATTACCGTATTAACTTCTTTCAATATGGTATCTTGGCGGCTAAGTGACTTATCAGCACTTTCACGAGCAGCTTGAAATTGACCATTTCTAGATTGTGCCTGCTTTAAGATTAATGACTGTGCAGCCCCCATCGGATCATCAGAAGGGGATAAAATCTTTTTACCCGTTGCTAAATGTAAACCTGATTTTTGCCACTTATTATTGGTATTTAAAATGCTATTTAAATTTTTTTGATACATTGAATTGGTACTTACACGCATTTTTTATCCTTTTATCACTTAGCTAAACTTAAAATGGTATCAAATAGCGTTGTTGCGGCATCAATAACTTTTGCATTAGCTTGATAATATTGCATATAAACCTGCATAGAGATATATTCTTCCTCAAGATTTACACCAGATATTGATTGATTTTGTTCATAAATCTGTTGCGTTATATTGTGGCTTGATTGTGCTGAAACTTTAGAAGTTTGTGTTTCACTACCAATATAATTAACCAACTTGTTATAAGCACTACTTAGTGTGGCAGTTCCATTAATTAATTTTTCATTCTGTATATCTAACAATTTAGTCACATTGCGGTTATCACCAGCACCATTTTCTTCATCATCAATACCGGTTGCCAATTTATCTACATCTTTGACTAACAACTCTAATGACGAAGCAATATCAGCAACAGGTTTAATTAGAAAAGAATCACCTTTAACCGGATTACCGGTTATTTCGATCGATAAACCATCAAAAACCAGTTTACCATTCTCAATTTGGGGAGTAATAGTTTGATTATCAGATAGCCTTGTTACAACCCAATCGCTTCCATTAAATTCGATTCTATAATCAGACGCTTTTACATTGTTAACTGAATCAAAATGAATTTTAGCTACAGCATTCCCTTGATTTTTAGAGTTGGTGATACTACTCGGTTGGCGATAATCAAATAATTTTTCACCAGCATTACCATTAATATCGACCCCAGACATATGTACTTCATTAAAACGCTCAGCTAAATTGAGTGCAATTAAGCCTAATTGATTGCGCGTTTGAGAAAGTGGTCCATCACGAAAAGTTAATATTCCATTTAATCGGCCTGATGCAATATTTTGACTTGTCAGTTCTTGAGTTGCACCAGAATTATGCGTATAAATAATAGTATTGAGTGAAGGATCCTCTTGCGAAGGTTGAACTGATAATAAATTCACTGACGAGCCTTGCACTAAACTTAAACCGTTAGATAACGACAGATTATATTGTCCATTTTGTTCGGTAACGGTGATGCCTATTATTTCACTTAACTGATTAACTAGTTGATCACGTTGATCAAGCAATGCATTGGGTTCATTGCCACCACTTACAGCTTGTAATTTTGATATTTTTTGATTTAACTCAGCAATTTGCTCTAAATAAGTATTTATTTGATCAACATTATTGGTTAGCTCTGTATTTATATTAGCAATTTGATTTTTCAGACTATTTTCAGTTTTGTTAAACTGCGCAACTAAAGAGGTCAAATCACTGATAACACTTTGCTTTGTTGATGCATCACCTGCATTTGAAGTTAATTTCTTTAAACTTGTAAAAAGATTATTCATTTGAGATGAAAGGCTAGTTTCGTTTTCGGCTAATAGATTATCAACTTTAGATAATTCATTATAATAAGCTTTTATTGAACCACTTTGTGATTCCGATTGACGCAACTGTCCTACTACAAATTGATTAAAAGCACGGTTAACTGCCGAGACTGATACGCCATTGCCAACAAAGCCAAAATTATGATGCGTTCCATTAGCTTGGGCTAAAACTTGTTGTTGACGATTGTAACCTGCTGTATGGGCATTACTGATATTATTACTAATTACATTAAGCATATTTTGCGCCGCATTTAATCCACTAATACCCGTATTCATCAATGAATTTGACATAAAAAAACTCCTAAATATAATTTTTATTAATAATATCAATAAAGCTAAATAGATTATTTTTTATATCGGCTTAATTTCTCAAAACTTTAGTAATTTTTGAAAAATTTTTAATACCTGCAACAAATAAACTCATTTATTATTTTTCATAATAGACATCTATTGTGATTATTTTGCTTCAATTGGCTTTGATTGCCTTAAAAAATCAATGCCTGTCATACTATTTTCTTCTTCAATATATTGTTGCGCTGCTTTATTTAAAATTAAGATACTAATACGGCGATTGGCGTCATTACTATAATTTGGATTGTTTAAGCCAACAGTATCAGCAAGTGCGATAATGCGAATAATTTTACCTGAATCTAATCCACCAGCAATCAGCTCTCTTCTTGATGAATTGGCTCTATCAGCTGATAATTCCCAATTACTATAACCACGGTCCCCTGTTATATATTGACGCTCATCAGTATGACCAGACAAAGTGATTTTATTGGGTAATGAATTGATAATAGGTGCCAATGCACGCAAAATTTCTCGCATATTGGGATCAATAGCTGCGCTACCGATATCAAACATTGGTTTATCATCTGAGGCTAAAATTTGAATACGTAGTCCCATTTCAGTTAATTCAATAATTAAATTAGGTGCTAGCTTTTTTAGGCGTGGATCTATTTCAAATATCTCGAAGATTTTACGGGCTGTTTCAATTAACTCTATCTGTTCAAGATGTTTTTTTTCCAATTCATATTGCTCCTCTAGGTGAGCAATATCATTTCTTTCTTCACCAAGTTGTTGAGTAACATCCTTACCACCACCAGGAATAGGGCTTTCACTGTCACTAATATTGTTACCACCATTTTGCCCCAGAATTAATGGCGTTCTAAAGTATTCAGCTATACCTTGTAACTGTTGTGGGGTTGAGTTGGCTATTAACCACATTACTAAAAACAACGCCATCATGGCTGTCATAAAGTCAGCATAAGCGATTTTCCAAGAGCCACCATGATGCCCTTCACCATGTCCCGACTTTTTTCGAGTTATAATTCTTATTGAGCTATTTTTCATTGTTAATTATTTTGATTTTGGTTGGTATTCTTATCTTTAACTTCTTGAATATATTTTTCTAATTCAAAGAAAGATGGACGCTCATCAGAAAATATCATTTTCCGTCCAAATTCAATACAAATTTGTGGAGCATAATCATGCATGCTTGCAATCAATATAACTTTGGCGCACTCAAGTATTTTGACTGAGTCAGCATTTCGTTGCTTTAATAAAGCCGCCAAAGGAGAAATAAAACCATAAGCAAGTAAAATACCCAAAAACGTTCCAACCATAGCGTGTGCTATTAACTCACCTAGCTCACTTGCTGGTCTATCCGCTTGAGCAAGGGTATTAATTACGCCCATAACAGCGGCAACAATACCAAATGCAGGCAACCCATCACCAATACTCGAAATGGCACTAACTGGTTTTTCTAATTCATGCACAAAAGTTTCAATTTCTTCACTCATTAGTGCTTCAATTTCATACACATCCATATTGCCACTAATTATCAACCGAAAATAATCTGTTATAAAATCTAAGATTCGAGAATTGGCTAAAATAAGTGGATACTGTTTAAATAGTTCACTTTCCTGAGGGTTATCTATATCAGTTTCAATGGATAATGAACCATTTTGGCGAATCTTAGTCAAAATAGTGTACATTAGATTAATTAATGTTAAATAAAGCGTTTTATTAAAACTCGAAGGTTTAAATAATTGTTTTAAGGCGTTAAGTGTAGTTTTTATTACTTTTTTTTCATTACTGACAATAAAGGCTCCGATAGCCGATCCCCCAATAATAAGAAATTCTAACGGCTGAAAAAGGACCGCTAAATAACCACCACTTAGCACATAGCCAAGTAAAGCAGAGGCGACAACAACAATATATCCTATAATAATTAGCATTGGCTTTCTTATTTCTCCATAAAATAACAATAAATAGGTTTTTATTCCTAAAATTTATTTAACTTGCTACCTGCTTTGCAAACGCTGTATTAAAACTATTAGGAATGGATAGTACCTGCAAACATTTAGCGTGATTATCTTTATGTGTCTTATGATTTTTTTCTGCTCTAGATGGTGGTTGACATAAGCTACATACAAAACTATTGTGTGGATGATAAGCATGAGTAATAAAACGCCCCTTGCATTCTTTACAGCAAGATTGTTGCATTACTTTACTTTCAACAAATTTGACTAAAATCCAAGCCCGAGTTAGCCCTAACACGGGCTCTTCATTGTGAGCAAATGGGCATTGTTCTAAATAAAGCTGGTAAGCTTTTAAAATCGTGTGGATACCTGGTTTTGTGCCATGCTTCACTAAAAAATGATAAGCATTATAAAAAATACTAGAATGAATATTTGGTTCCCATGTCATAAACCACGTGGTTGAAAAAGGTAATAAACCTTTAGGTGGTGGGCAACCTTGAATTTCTTTATACAATTTAATCAATTTTCCACGGCTTAAATTTGTTTCACTTTCAAGCATTTGGATTCTTGCACCCAGTGAAATTAAACGAATGGCTAATTGTACCTCTTTATATTTTTGAACAATACTTGTACATCTCATTCTATTTACCTACCTACTTATTGATTGAGTCTAATAGTAAACTAGATAAAAGAATCCCTGTATGCATCTGTTTAATATCGCTAACACGAGAGTCTTCAGTTAGTTTTTTAATCATTTCTGAATTTTCAAATCGTAATTGAAAATTTAATTGATTTGTTTCAGATAAAACTAACATTTGCGACGCAGTTAAATTACTAAGTATGTCAGCAGTTTCTTCATCAATACCTAATCGATACATCCCCATAACTTTATCTTTCTCAAGCATCCGTTGGCTTAACAGCAATGTTGAAAGATTCAAATGATGTATACATTTAAGAATATCGTTCTCTAGTATGTTACCCAATTTAATCACCAATCTTAGTTATCTTTAGTTCGCATTAAAAAAACAAAAACAGCAAAAATACAACATTAACTGTTTTTTTATATATAAAGTTACATTTTTAAACGAAAAAGGTCAATAAAAAAATCATTTCAATTTATTTTCGTTTAATTACACTTTATTTTACGCTGTTTAATTTTATTTTTCTATGGCTTCACTTTACTTTGTATTCTTTTTATCGCTTGGCTATGTAATTGGCTTACCCTAGACTCACTAATATCCATTACTTTTCCAATCTCTTTTAAATTGAGTTCCTCTTGATAATAAAGCGCTAAAATCATTTTTTCTTTTTCAGGCAAGTTTTCAATTTGTTGGGTTATTTGATCGCAAATTTCTTCATTGATAACAGACAAAAAAGGATCTTGATCCTCGCCATGATCAATAATAGCATCAATACTATCCCCCAATTTTTTCTGCATCTCATCATAAGAGCAAATCTGGCTACAATTTGAATCCAACAAAGCCTTGCGATATTCATAAATCGACAATTGTAAATATTCAGCGATTTGATAATCGCTTGGTGTGGTACCTAACCTTTGCTCTAATTCATTAATAGCACAGGTAATATCTTTAATTTGTTTTCGAGTTTGCCTTGATAACCAATCTCGACTCCGAAGTTCATCTAACATGGCGCCTTTTATTCTTGGTATAGCAAAAGTTGCAAAAGTATTGCCTTGCGAAGCATCATAACGCTTGATGGTATCTAATAAGCCGATATAACCGACTTGCAGTAAATCATCCAACTCTACTGTTGTGGGTAAACGAACGGCAAGTTTTAATGCTTCATTACGAACTAAATGGACATATTGTTGCCAATCGGTTTGATTCACTACACCTTGCGAGTTATATAAACTATCACCCATTTTTTTTAACCCATTTTAAAAAAATGCTTAATAATATTATGACGATAAGATGATAATTTAATGACAGGAATAAAGGGATAAAAATTGGGTAATTACAATTATTAGCCATAACAGCATTAAAAATGCCGTTATGGCTAAATTACATAATTGAAGTGCTCAAAGAATCAGATAGATAAATTCTTACAACAATAAAAATTACTGTAACAAAGAAAGAACAGATTGTGGCACTTGATTCGCTTGTGCTAATACAGAAGTACCTGCTTGCTGTAAAATTTGACCTCGAGTCATGTTTGATACTTCTGTTGCGTAATCAGCATCTTCAATACGGCTACGCGCAGAACTTAAGTTATTTACAGTATTATTTATATTAGTTACAGTTGATTCGAAACGGTTTTGTACCGCACCAAGCTGCCCACGTAATGCATCGATTTTTGATAACGCAGCATCAATAGTTTTTAATGGATCGGCTGTTGGTGTATCAGATACGTTAAATGCATTTAAACCAAGTTCAGTACTATCAATTTTTTTCAAATTGATTTCAATGGTTTCACCATCGTTTGCACCTACTTGGATTTTAAGTGTTTTATCTTCAGACAATACTTTTGAACCATTAAAATCAGTTTGTTTAGAAACGCGATCGATCTCATCTAAACGTTGATCGATTTCATTTTGAATTGATACTAAATCACTTTCAGAGTTGGTTCCATTTGCCGCTTGTACGGTTAATTCACGGATACGTTGTACGTTATTATTGATTTCATTTAGCGCACCCTCAGTAGTTTGCGCAAGTGAAATACCATCATTTGCATTACGAGCAGCTTGAGTTAACCCTTTAATATTTGATGAAAATCGGTTAGCGATTGCTTGACCTGCTGCATCGTCTTTTGCGCTATTAATACGCATACCAGATGAAAGACGTTCAATAGAAGTACTAAGAACGCTTTGTGAATTGTTAAGGTTATTTCTTGCCATTAAAGACATAGTATTAGTATTAATTACTTGTGCCATTTTTATCTCCTTTAATTTAATTTTTTAAATCAACGACATATTGAAAAATATGTTCAATATTTTTGCTGATAAATAATTTATCGGTAACAAAATAAGAAACTTTAATATTTTTAATAATTATCTTTTTTAAAAGCGCTATTTTAGTCATAAAAACAACCAATATTTATAAATAAATCATTTTGTTAATGTCGTTTTTAAACAATCTACTTAATGATGCTTTTTCATTCAAAAAATAAAAATATTTCTATGTATTAAATAAATCTTGAGATGATGGCTAAATTTTTGGAAAAACTGGTCGATATAAGGTGCATTAATTAAATAATTGTTATAGGAAGAATAAATCATGGCAATGAGCGCATTAGGAATTGGCTCTGGAATTGATCTTAATAGTATTTTAGACCAATTAGAAGCAGCTGAAAAAACACGTCTAACGCCAATTACAACGCAACAAAAATCCATTAATGCAAAAATTAGTGGTTTTGGTAAATTAAAAAGTGCGCTAACAACATTTAATAGTGCAACACAAAAACTTCAGAAAAAAGAGCTTTTTCAAAGTAGAACCGCGACAGGTGGTAATGACAATTATTTTTCAGTGAAAGTAAACAGCAAAGCAGTGTTAGGTAATTATGCTATTAACATTGATCAGTTAGCAACGTCTCATGGCATAGCAACTTCGCCACTCAATGATAAAAACGCTAAATTAGGTAATGATAATCAAACTCGAACTATCACTATTGAACAAGCAAATGGTCAAACACTTAATGTCACTTTATCTCAAGATGAGACATCATTAGAAGCAATAGCCAATGCGATTAACAATGCCCAAATGACTAATGAAGATGGCACAACAAGTCCGTCAACAATGAATTCAACCATTGTTCGTTCAGGAGCAGATGGCTATCAATTAGTCATTACATCGAAAGAAACAGGTGAACAACAAAGTATTACGTCTATTTCATCAGACGATGAAACCTTAAATAATATTATTGGATTTGATATTAATCAGCCTAACAATACCCACATGACAGAAGTGACAAAAGCGCAAGATGCTAAATTTTCGTTTAATGGCATTGCTATAACTAGTGGCTCTAATACTGTCAAAGATGTCATTAGTGGCGTTGATATTACGTTAAAAGAAACCACAACAACTAGCCAAAACCTTGCTATAACCGCTGATAATGAAAAACCTGAAGAAGCTATTAAAGAATGGGTAGAGGCATTTAATCAATTACAAACAACGATATCAACGTTAACAAAATTCACCATGAATGATACAAATTCAGACGAATTAAATAACGATAATGGACCACTTATTGGAGATTCAACCTTACGTAATATTGATCAAAGTATCCGCACAATATTTGCTAAAGGGCAGCCTGGTGAACTTTCTGTTCTAGCACAAATCGGCATTAACATGGATAAAGATGGCACCTTAAAGATTAACGAAAATGAACTAAAAAAAGCACTTAATGAAAATAGTGATGCGGTGGCAATACTATTTACAGGTGATGATAACGCAACTGGACTTGCCAATGAACTTTTTGAAAAAGTAAGCGGATTTATTGATAATGATGGCATGATTGATTCAGCAACTAATGGGTTAAATTCCACTTTAAAATCATTAGATAAACGTCACGAACAGGTAAGCAATTCCATCGAACAAACTATTGAGCGTTATCGCGTTCAATTTACCAAATTGGATATTTTAATTAATGAGTTAGATAGCATGAGTAATTATTTAACAACCCAATTTGACATGATGGCAAACTCGAAGAAATAAGGAAATAAAATGTATACAGGTGGATCACAAGCTTATAAACAAGTGAATTTAGAAACGCGTGTTAGCCAAGCATCACCTCATCAGTTAATTGTATTACTATTTGATGAGGCTCTTAACGCAATTAAACTAGCTAGTTTGTATATTCAAAAAGGTCATATTGCTGGCAAAGGTACTGCAATTTCGAAAGCGATTAATATTATTGATAATGGGCTTAAAAGCTGCCTAGATTTCGAAAAAGGTGGTGAAATTGCTGAAAATTTAGATCGCTTATATCACTATATTAGCCAACAATTATTACTGGCTAATTTGCATAATGATCAAGAAAAATTGCAAACTTGTTTTGATTTGCTCAACAATATTGCTGAGTCTTGGCGTGAGATTGCTAAATAAAATAGGATAATTATGCAAGGAAATAACTTATTAGAACAATATGAACAATTTAATTATATTGTTGAACAAATGTTAATTAATGCCCAAAGTGAAGATTGGGATTTATTAACCACTTGGCAAGAAAAATACCAACAGTTATCAGAAAACCTAATGAAAACAGGAATGCTAGAGAAAACAGAGATGTTCCCCGCTCAGCATCGAGACATGATAGCCATGTATATAAAAAATATCTTAAGTTATCAACAACAACTAATACAATTACTCAGCGCACGTCATAGGCAGTTAGGTACATTGATAGGAACAAATATCAGCCACCAAACGAAAATTGCCAATTATCAACAAATAGCACAATTAATTTAAAATAAATAAACCATATTAAAAATATACTAAAACCATAACTTATTTATTAATAAGTTATGGTTTACTAGCGATGAAATCAATTAAATATTCATATTCATAATTTCTTGATAAGCTGCAACCAATTTATTACGGACTTGAATACCAAACTGCAATGAAACCGATGATTTTTGCATATCGACCATGACTTCATTTAATGCAACATTAGGATCCCCCATTTCAAACGCTTGCGCTTTTTGATTTGCCTGCATTTGAGCTTGGCTTATTTTATTTAATGCATTTTTTAGTTCACCCAAAAAATGGTTATCTGCTGATATTGGTTGTTTTTGTGGAAAATTCGTGATTTGGTTTAGTTTTATTGGTGTAATACCATTAAAATCGTTCAAAATATTCATTAATATAAAAACTACTTGTATTTGTTTTGGTCAACATAGCAAGCAATTTAACATACAACTAAAAATCTAAAACCTTTAAGTAAGGGGAAAAGACTTTGCTTTTTTAACTATTGATTTTTTTAAATACACAGATAATAGACCCTAGAATTAATCTAATTAGTTTAGCGTTAGGATTTTTATGGCTGGCCAAACTGTCGGTACTAAAGACGAATCAATAGTAAATAAACTACCTTTTATCAACAAACTAAAGCAAAATCGAAAGATGCTACTTCTTATTGTAAGTGTAGTTATTCTATCGATTATCTGTTTAGCTTATTTATGGATAAAAGATGAGTCTTATGGCGTTTTATTCAGTAATTTAAATGATAAAGATGGTGGAGAAATTATTAGCCAACTTGATAAAATGAATATACCTTATAAATTTTCATCATCGGGCACAACTATCTTAATTCCTGACGACAAAATTTATGATACCCGCTTGCGTATTGCACAACAAGGATTACCTAAAGGTGGTGCGGTAGGTTTTGAATTGCTTGATAAAGAAACCTTTGGTATGAGCCAATTCAATGAACAAATTAATTACCAACGAGCATTAGAAGGTGAGTTATCAAGAACAATTTCAATCATTAGCAGCATTAATGACGCTCGTGTACATATAGCAATACCCAAACCTTCGTTATTTGTTAGGGAACGAAAACCCCCTTCTGCGTCAGTCGCTATAACATTATTACCAGGTCGCAGCTTATCACAAGGTCAAATCGATGCCATTATCCATTTGATTTCAAGTAGTGTACCTGAATTACAGGCAGATAAAGTAACCATTATCGACCAGCATGGTCATTTATTAACAGGCGATAGCTACCAAGGCAGAAATGCGAATGTTGCTCAATTAGAATTTAATGAAAGAATTGAAAATAATGTCCGAGAACGTGTTGAAAAAATTATTATTCCGATTTTAGGGAAAAAAAATGTCATGGTACAAGTCAATGCTGATATTGACTTTAGCCGACAAGAATCAACATCAGAAATATATGACCCTAATAGTGATATCGCAAATCAAACAATTCGTAGTAAACAACAAGTTGAAAATCGCCAATTAGCTAATCATACTAATATTGGTGGCGTACCTGGTGCATTATCTAATCAACCTGTACCCATACCAAGCGCACCAATTGATGGAAAAACAGAATCAGCAGAATCGGAAGACAATAAAAAATCCTATAATTTACAATCAAATAATACATTTAATTTTGAAGTAAACAGGCAAGTTGTTCATAGCAAAATCCCTGAAGGGCGAATTAAACGCTTATCCGTTGCGGTGTTAGTAAATTATAAATTTATAACAACGGAAGCTGAGGGTAAAGATGATAATGAAGAACAATCAGATGAAGATAAAACAACAGAAAAATGGGTCAAACTTGATAGTGATGAACTAAAAAATATTGAAGCATTAGCACGTCAAGCCATGGGCTTTTCTGAAGTACGCGGTGATACATTAACCGTCGCTAATTTAAAATTTACTGACCAAATATCAGAAGAAAACGAAAGCTTAGCCTTTTGGCAAACTCAAGAATTTTATGATATGACCAAATCAGGCATTAAATATCTGATCTTTATTTTCATTGCTTGGATACTATGGCGCAAAGTTTTACGTGGTATTTGGCTGAAGTTACAACGCCAACTATTTATCACTAGCGAAAAAACATCCGATTCACAATCAAGCGTAAGTGATGAAAAATTAGATTATAAAGCGCACAGCAAACAGCAACAAAAAATATTTGAAGATAATATGCATCAGCAACAATATATTCGAAAAATTGTTGAAAAAGATCCTCGTGTAATGGCTTTAATTATTCGTGATTGGATAAACAAGGAGGATATAGAATAATGAATTTAAGCGAATTGCAAAAAGCTGCCACTGTTTTAATGGTATTAGGTGAAGAGCTTGCTGCACAAGTCATGCAATACTTAAACACTAAAGAAGTACAACAGATTAGTAGTGCCATGATGTCACTACCGCAACTTTCACAGGAACAATTAAAAAGTATCCTTAATGAGTGTCAAAAAACCCTCGAAGAATGTGCCGTATTAAATACCGATACCAACGGTTATTTACGTTCTGTACTTGAAAGATCACTTGGAGCCGAAAAAGCAGATCGTTTAATCGATGAATTGTTAGAAACGGATCGAGAAGAAGCAACTGACGGGCTTGAAATGCTTAATTTTGTCGATGCTGCTCGAGCAGTTGATCTAATTAAAAAAGAGCATCCACAAATTATTGCCACTATTTTAGTTCACTTAAATCGCGATTTAGCAGCCGAAATTCTGAACTTATTTGATGATGAATTACGTAATGATGTTATGTTACGTATTGCAACTTTTGGTGGCGTGGAACCGTCAGCACTCAAAGTATTATCGACTTCTTTATCAACGTTATTACATGGTCAAAATATCAAACTAAGCAATATGGGTGGAATACGTACCGCAGCAGAAATTATTAACTTAATGAAATCACAGCAAGAAGAGTTAGTTATCAATGCATTGCGCGATTATAACAGTGAGCTTGCACAAAAAATTATTGATGAAATGTTCTTATTTGAAAATCTGGTGGAAGTTGATGATAGAAGTATCCAACGCCTACTTAAAGACATTGATAACGAAACGCTTATTATTGCATTAAAAGGTGCATCAACGGCATTACGCGACAAGCTATTAAGCAATATGTCACAACGTGCAGCATCTATTTTACGTGAAGATCTAGAAAACAGACCGCCTGTGCGATTATCTCAAGTTGAAACCGAACAGAAGAAAATCTTGGTTATTGCGCGTCGTTTAGCCGAAAGTGGTGAAGTTATCTTAAGTAGCGGTGATGATGAGTATGTTTAATCGATCAGATAAATCAGACTGGAAACCTTTGATTTTCAAGAATTTATCTATATCAACGCCATCACAAACAGATGAACAAATTAGCATTGAAACCATTGATGACAGTGAACCTGAATCAAATTCAATGGAAACAAAGAGCACTGAAAAAATAACACAAGAAGTCTTAGAGCAGCTAAAACAAGAGACAATAACACAAGCATATCAGGAAGGGTTTAAGGCTGGTAAAACCGAAGGTTTTGATGAGGGAAAACAAGCTGGTTATAAACAAGGATACCTTCTTGGGCAACAAGAAGGTCGTGAACACATTGAGCAACAACTTAATGATGAAAAAATAAAGACTGTGCAGGCAATGTGCGAATTAATTAATAACTTTCAGCAATCAATTAATGATATTGATGAATTAATTGTCCCAAAATTGTTTGATTTAGCATTAGCTGCTGCACAAAAAACCGTTGGTACGATTTCCAAAGTAAAACAAAAGCAATTAATGCACACCTTAAACACGTTTATTGAGCAAAGACCGATTTTTTCTCAACCTATTTCACTGCATCTCAATCCAACAGATTTGCAATGGTTAGAACCAATATTTAATGATGAAAAAAAACAATATCACTGGGAATTAGTTGCTGATCCTAATATTGAAATTGGTGGATGTAAAATTTTTAGCGATAACAATGAAATTGATGCCAGTACTACTCATCATTGGCAAATGATGGCTGACTGTTTACACAAGGATACACATTAACGTGAATTACGCATCTTTATGGGCTAATAAAATTAGTCAAGCAACACAGCAACTTCAATCCTTATCTTTAATACGACAATATGGACGTTTAGTAAAAGCATCAGGATTAGTCCTTGAAGCAGTCGGATTACAACTACCTTTAGGTTCTAATTGTTTTGTTGAGCGGCAATCTCATGATCAAATCGACGCAGTAGAATGTGAAGTTGTTGGATTTAATACACAAACACTTTATTTAATGCCTTTTGAATCGACTGATGGCATTTTATTAGGTGCAAGAGTTTATACCTCTCAATATGATTTAACACATTTTAGTCATAAATTATTACCCGTTGGTATGGCGTTATTAGGTCGAGTTATTGATGCTATGGGTAAACCATTAGATGGAAAACCCTTACCCGCTCATATCGAATATGCTGGTTTATCAAGCAAATCGCTTAATCCATTAAAACGCACCCCCATTCATCAAGTACTTGATGTCGGTGTACGAGCAATCAATGCATTATTAACCGTAGGGCAAGGTCAACGTATGGGCTTGTTTGCAGGTTCAGGGGTTGGCAAAAGTGTCTTACTGGGTATGATGGCACGCTATACTCAAGCTGATATTATTGTGGTGGGCTTAATTGGGGAACGCGGCAGAGAAGTTAAAGATTTTATTGAAAACATTCTGGGTAAAGAAGGGTTAGCTCGTGCCGTTGTTATCGCAGCGCCAGCTGATGTATCACCATTATTACGCTTACAAGGTGCAGCATACGCCACCAGAATTGCCGAAACTTTTCGCGATCAAGGGTTTAACGTTTTACTTATTATGGACTCATTAACTCGTTATGCAATGGCACAACGGGAAATTGCCTTAGCCATAGGCGAACCACCAGCAACGAAAGGGTATCCACCTTCTGTTTTTGCAAAATTACCTGCACTGGTTGAAAAAGCCGGCAATGCAGAAAATGGCAAAGGTTCAATTACAGCATTTTATACGGTATTAACCGAAGGAGATGATCAACAAGATCCCATTGCCGACTCGGCCAGAGCTATTTTAGATGGACATATTGTTTTATCACGAACTCTTGCTGAGTCAGGTCACTCCCCTGCCATTGATATTGAAGCATCAATCAGTCGGGTAATGACCGATCTTACCGCCACAGAAGATGAAAAAAAATCAAGATTATTTAAACAACTGTTTTCAAGTTTTCAACGAAACCGAGATCTAATTAATGTAGGCGCTTATGTCACCGGTACCGATCCCTTATTAGATAAAGCGATAACATTATACCCTACCATGCAAAAATTTTTACAACAGGGTATTGGTGAACATTGCTGTTATCAAGATGCTTATCAACAATTAAGTGCAATTGTTGATCCAAAATAAATCTATTAGGAAAGCACGACGATGAATAAAAACTCTTCACAACTTGCGTTTTTAACATTAAAAAAATTAGCACAAAAATCGGTAGATGATAGTTTGATCAAATTAAAAAAGGCCACTGACAATCATCAACATGCAAAATCACAACTCAATATTTTGAATAATTACTATTGTGAATATCAACAAAAATTAAGTGAAGCTTTATCAGAAGGGATTAAAGGATACGAATTGAATAATTTCAATGCATTTATTGCATCAATTGAACAAGGTATTGCAAAACAAAAAAAGCACCTATTAACTCTGGATATGAAGCAAAAACAGATAACCAATCAATTCAATCAATCCCAAAAGAATTTAAATACCTATAAAACATTATTAAATAAACAACATTATCGATACTTACAACAACAAAATCGTTTACAACAAAAGCTAACCGATGAATTTGCTCAGCAACAATTAGCAAGGAGAATATCAAATGAATATTAACCCTATTAATGATTTAAATTTAACCTCTTCTTGTCGTTCTGGAATTGTTGAAAACAATGCAATAACCAATAATAATGATTTCTTTCAACAAGTAAAACAACTTAGTGAAACACAAACAAATCAAAGTAAAGATTTTAATCAAACTAAGTTAGAAGGCGCTGATGATTGTAAAGACGAAAAAGATACTGATCTTTTAACGATAAGCTGTTACCCCATTGATATTCAGACAACCAATCAACAAATATTAACGGTTGAAAGTACGACACCAAATAACAATCAAATGTTATTGATAACAAATAATCTAAACCTTGAAGAAGTATCTGATGATAACTTATTTGATGTACAACCAGCCACATTTGAAAATGAACCGACAAAACAATTATTACTTACAATTCACCAAAGTGAAGAGTTAACCAATAAATCCATGCAAAAAAATGCTCTTCTGTCAGAATCTAACATGAAAATCGGGCATAAATTTGATCAAACGGCTGAGATAAAAACCAATATCAATCAAAAATTAATGGGCACCCAAAGTATAGCCAATAATAAGATGATAAAAGCCGATAACTGGCAAATTGAGTTTGAAGCAAGTCGAGATACTACACTAAATAGTGTCAAAGAAACGTTCTTTACAGCTGCTGCTGAAAATAAGCAAAATCAGATATTTCCTCAACCTAACATGGCACTGACTTCATTAACTGTTGATTTGCCAACACCTATGCATTCTTCAACATCTACACCTTTGCCAATAATGGGGAATATTGAAACATGGAAAACAGCATTAACAGAGAAAATTATTATGCTTAATCATCAAGATATGCAAACAGCTGAAATCAAATTACACCCGCAGGAGTTCGGCTCATTACATATTAAACTTGCCATGATTGACGATAAAATGAATCTTCAAATGATTGCAGCACACACTTATGTTAAAAATGTATTAGAATCAGCATTACCTACTTTAAGAACCTCATTAGAAGAACAAGGTATTATCCTTGAACAAACCGATATCAGTGAATTTTCAATGATGAATAATGCCGATGATCAGTCAGCAAGATATCAACAAACCCAAAATAAACAATCACCCGTAACATTATTATCGGATACTATCGAACAAAAATCTGAACAACACGATATTGAAAAAAATCAGTTAACAAAATCAGGGTTAAGCATATTTGCATAGCGAATCGGACGTAATAGATCATTATATTTTCGCTTACAAGAATAGTAAAAACGTTGAATAGGTCATATTTTTATAGCCTATTCTTCAAATCAATTCCATGAGCATAATTTATTATTTTTTTAATTTTAGCCGTTAAATTAGCGGAAAGTACTTTTACATTTTTACTGAGACAAGAATAATTATGTCAACCAATAAGAAAAAAATAAGTGTTGTAAATATAATACTTATCCTAATTACGCTGTTAGCTGTAGGTGCTTGTGGTTATCTATGGTTTCAAAATCAGCCAAAAGATACGCACCATATACAAGAAGAACAACCCGTTTTATCACCGGTTTTTCTAACTTTAAAACCATTTACGCTTTCACTACCAAAATCAGAAGATAATGCAGACATTAATAAAATTGTTTATGTTGGTATGGTATTACGTGTTGCTGATGAAAAACAAAAATCAATATTATTAGAATATTTACCTGAAGTAAGAAGTGACATATTGCTTTTAATATCAAAACAATATGTTAGTAACTTAAAACAAGAGTCAGGAAAGATCGATTTACAAGAAAAAATTAAAATGACTTTAACTCGGCAATATGATGCAAAACATTGGGTAAAAGTGGATGAAGTTTTATTTACTGATTTTATCTTAAGGTGATTATTATGCCTGATCAGAACGAAGAAAAAACAACATTAAATGAACCTGATGATACACAACCGGTATCCGATAGTTCAGTGATTATCGAAGAAAACAAAATTGAGTCATCTGTTATTTCGTATCCACCAGGCAAAAAAGCGAATGTTAAACCTTATGATTTATCGGTCAAGCATCGGTTTATACCAGAACGTTTAACTGCTCTAGAAATTATTAATGAGCGTTTTGCACGTCAGTTTAGAATTGGGTTATTTAACCGATTACGTCGTAATACTGATGTCATAGCTTTACCTGTTGAACCTCATACTTTTGAAGAGTTTTCTGACACTTCATCGGCAAATCATTTAAATTTAGTACATCTTAACCCATTAAGAGGTACGAGTTTATTTTCATTTTCGCCTGAATTAGTCTTTATAATTGTTGATTCATTATTTGGAGGTGATGGACATTCGCCGCAAATAGAAACAGAAGGTCGAGAATTTACGCACACTGAACAACAAATCATTAACAGAGTATTGGAATTAGCATTAGTTATTTATCAAAATTCATGGGCAGATGTCTACCCGATTGAAGCCCAATATGTTCGTTCTGAAATGCAAAGTAAATTTACTAATATTACTAATTCACCTGATGATATTGTATTAACAACCAAATTTAAAGTTGAAGTTGGTCACAGTAAAGCAACATTTTGTGTTTGTATTCCTTATTCAATGGTTGAACCCATTAAAGAATTACTAATAAAACCCCCTGCTGAGCAAAAAACGTATCAAGATGATAATGTCTGGATGAGTTCATTAACTAGTGGCATCAAACATTCAGCAGTCGAATTGGTCGCTAATTTTACCAAAATTAATACAACTGTAGATAAATTACTAACACTAAAAGTCAATGATATTTTAGTGATAGAAAAACCAACTAATATTGATGTAACTGTCGGAGGAGTGCCTATCTTAACGGGTAATTACGGCAAAATGAATAAACAATATGCAGTTCAAGTTGAACAGGTCATTAACCCTGTATTAGAACAATTGCATGAAGGAGTGTTTAATGACTGATATCAAACAAAATAGTGACGAGAATCAAAACGCCACCATAACAAACGATGAATTAATGACAAAAGAAGCTGTGTTTGAAACACTATCGCCACAACAAACAGAAGATAAACAGCAAGATATCAACCTTATCCTTGATATCCCTGTAAATTTGAGTGTTGAGCTTGGCAGAACAAAAATGGCGATTAAAGATCTATTAAATTTAACCCAAGGCTCCATTATTGCATTAGATGGGCAAGCAGGTGAGCCTTTAGATATATTAATTAATGGTTATTTAATTGCACAAGGTGAAATTGTGGTTGTGGGAGATAATTATGGGGTACGCATTATGGATATTATTACCCCATCAGAACGTGTACGCAGGTTGAGCCGTTAATGCCTGTTAACATCACAAATTTGGCTCAATCTCAGGCTACAATAACAAGCACAAATGCTCTATCAACGCCACCTTCAGAGTTTAATATTTACACACAAGTTGGAACGTCCATGGGGATGTCATTTATTGGTATTATCGGTGTTATTTTACTGCTTGGATGGTTAGTTAGACGCCTAGGTTTAAAAAAAACAACGAATCAATTTATGGACATAAAAGCCACATATAGCCTATCGCCCAAAGAGCATATTATTTTAGTTCATGTGGATCAACAGTTATTAGTAGTTGGCGTGACGCCTCAACAAATGACATTACTGCATACCATTAATGAACAACGTACTGAAATATTACTTTCGACAAAAACAAATAAGGCAAACTTTTCGAAAAATAATCTATTTCAGCAAATATTACAATCAACTTTAAAATCAAAAAAGGAGTAATAACAAGTGAGGTTAAAATTAATCATTTTACTAAGCTTATTGTTACTTAGCCTACCTAGTCATGCTGAGGTTTATCCTCTTTCTGTTATTACTCAAACGGCACAAAGTGGTGAACAACATTGGGCATTACCAGTAGAAACATTAGTTGTTTTAACATTACTGACATTTATACCAGCAATATTATTATTGATGACTAGCTTTACGCGCATCATTATTGTGCTAGGTTTGTTACGTAATGCGCTAGGCACCCCCTCTGCGCCACCTAATCAGGTTATTTTAGGAATTGCACTATTTATGACCTTTTTTATTATGTCCCCCGTTATTGATAAAATTTATCAAGATGCTTATATACCTTACTCGCAAAATCAAATCACTATGCAAGAGGGGTTAACTACAGCTGCTAAACCACTGAGGGAATTTATGTTAACTCAAACCCGTGAAAATGATTTATCGCTATTTGTTAACATGTCGCATGAAACGAATATTCAAACACGTGAAGATATCCCTTTAAAAGTACTTATTCCTGCTTTTGTAGTAAGTGAGTTAAAAACAGCTTTTCAGATAGGTTTTACAATTTTTATTCCTTTCTTAGTGATTGATTTAGTCATTGCCAGCACACTTATGGCATTAGGCATGATGATGGTGCCACCAGCAACGGTATCACTGCCATTTAAATTAATGCTATTTGTATTGGCTGACGGTTGGCACTTGCTATTAGGTTCATTAGCCCAAAGCTTTTTTAGTTAAAACTAACATTAGTTAAAAACAGTAGATGAATAAAGGCAAATTAGCTAAACATAATTCAATTAAGAAGTTATTTCATCAACCATTCATTAAACAAGGTAAAATTAAGGAATTATATGTCAACTGAATCTATTAGCGCCCTTGCAATACAGGCAATCAAAGTAGCAGCATCATTGGCAAGCCCTATACTTCTCGCCGCTTTAGTGACAGGCTTAATCATTAGTTTATTACAAGCGGCGACACAAATTAATGAAATGACATTATCTTTCATTCCTAAAATTTTAGCGGTGATTATTGTATTAATTGTGCTTGGACCGACAATGCTATCGACAATGACAGATTTCATCAAAATGGCTCTTACCAATATCCCTAATTTAACTAGCTAAATTTAATGAATCTTAATATTAATGATTTATTCAATATTGATTATTTTATTTTAATTCGCAACTGCTTTTTCCCGTTTGTGCGGATTCTAGCATTGATAATGGTTGCCCCCATTACCGGAGAAAGAGAAATACCCAAGCGAGTAAAAATAGGATTAGCTTTACTCATTGCAATTCTGCTACCTTTACCACAAATTAACGAAAATATAAGCCTCTACTCATTTGAAGGAATATGGGTTATTTCGCAACAAATTCTCATTGGTACTGTAATTGGTTTAACAATGCAATTTGCCTTTATGACAGTTAGGATGGCAGGTGAATTAATTGGTATGCAAATGGGGCTTGGCATGGCTACATTTTTTGATCCAATTGGTGGACCTTCAACCTCAGTATTATCTCGTTTAATTAACCTAACCGCTTTATTACTCTTCCTTAGCTTAGACGGCCATTTATGGTTACTTTATGGTTTAGCTAACAGTTTTGATATCATACCTGTTAGCAAAATACCACTAAACAGTAATGGGTATTTAATGCTAATTGATGTCAGCCGTCTACTTTTTATCAATGGAATCATGTTAGCTCTACCATTAATGACTCTACTATTAATCATTAATATGGCATTAGGATTATTAAACAGAATAACTCCTCAATTATCGATATTTGTTGTTGGCTATCCTTTAACTTTATTATTAGGGCTAATCATGCTAGCTTATTTAATGTCGATGCTACCCGCCTTTGCCGAGTTTATTTTTGAACAAATATTCGAACGTATTTCAATGATGCTAGGGGCATTTTTAAGATAAAGGAATTAACACTTAAATCAAATTTTCCCCAACAAACTAAAGTGAATACTATAGGTATAAAGAATAGAAAGATCTTTTTATTAAACTTAAATTACCTAAACTATCCCCCCAACAAATAGAAATCTAATTAAAAAAGCGAATTCACTATTGACGACAGATGGAGTTGTTCTGTTGATAAGGTCTCCATACGTATATCCTTACTAAAATAGCGGTAAGTAAAAAATAAAATGATCAATAGGGCAATAATGAAAAGGTAATGCTTACTTATTAGTCGCAGTTCCATCTTGTTTATTAACTTCAAGTAATATATCGACAACGGCACTCAAGGCAAATTTTTGCGTAGTTGACTCTTTGTATGCGGAAGCTCTATCGGTAAATGCATACGGGCTTTAATACGATCAATGGGGATTTTCACCGAACACTTAGGTACCGTGCCATCGCCATTTCCTTTTGCCGTTTTAAGAGTGTAACATTCGGTAATATTGCCTTTATAATATGTAATTCATTTGTGAAATAATAAAATTGATTATCGAAAAGTAATATGCCCTTTTTAAATAATCAAAGGAGTTAATCTTCGTCTTTAATTTAGTTCAATTCTACTATTTACGATAGGCAATAGCTGGGAATTTGTTAATTATCACAGCACTTATTTTGGAATAGTCTATAAAAGATATTTACGCGATAAGATAAAACCCATTTTTTAAAACCAGTTTAGATACCGCGTAAATTTTGATGATTTTATTTGCTTTTTTGCTCTTCACGAGTTAATTTTTTCATTTTTTGTTCAATGCGCTGGCGTTTTAATGGTGATAGATAATCAACAAAGAGCTTACCTTTTAAGTGATCCATTTCATGTTGAATACAAATCGCAAGCAATTCATCGGCTTCAATTTCGTAAGGTTTGCCATTACGATCGAGTGCTTTAATTTTGATTTTTTCAGCCCTTGGCACAAAACCTCGACAATCGGGTACCGATAAGCATCCTTCTTCAATACCTGTTTCACCTTCTTGGCTAATCACTTCTGGATTAATAATCACATAAACATGGCTTTTATCTTCTGTTACATCAATCACAATAATTTGTTCATGTATATTTACTTGTGTAGCTGCAAGCCCTATTCCATTTTCGGCGTACATGGTTTCAACCATATTATCAATAGTGGTTTGTAATTCTGGCGTAAACGCTGTAACAGGTTTTGCAATTTTGCGTAGTCGCTCATCAGGAAAACGTAATACTGGTAAAATAGCCATAAATTCTTCGATCTACTCCTCAAATGTTTGGGTTTTCAATATTGTGGACATTGTAAATGTTTATAGTGTCTGTGAATAGCCTTTGTTGGCTATTGATAATATTTATCTTATCAATTCAACCCCCATAATTATATTTGAATGATGAATAACAATAATGAGTAACTATGAATTTTTATTACGAATTTCAATGCTAGGGCAAGGTAAACTTGTAATTTTTAAAAAAATTAGCCAATTTTTTACAGCTGGTCTTCCAAAGAAGATAAAAAATGTTGATTTTATTTTGGATAAAATAGGGTTAAGCGAAACGCAAAAATTTTGCTTTTGGGATGTTTCTTATCTGCATTTTGAACCTATTCTGGACTGGTTATACAGTTCTGGCTTTCAAAAACACCTTATTTCTTACTGTGATGTTGATTACCCTTTATTACTTAAGCAGATCAAAGCCCCCCCACTTTTGCTTTTTGTTATAGGCAATAAACAATTATTGCAAACACCGCAAATTGCTATGGTAGGCAGTCGCCAATTTAGTGAATATGGAGCACAATGGGGACGATTTTTTGCTAGCGAATTGGCCATTAATGGGTTAACTATCACAAGCGGTTTAGCATTAGGGCTAGATGCGATTTGTCATCGAGGAGCGCTTGAAGTATCTGGCAATACAATTGCGGTTTTAGGCAGCGGTGTTGCAAATATTATGCCTAGAACAAATCTTAAACTTGCAAATGATATTTTGGCACAAAACGGCGCATTAGTGTCTGAGTTTTTACCTTTCAAGGAGGCAAGATCAGAATATTTTCCTAGACGTAACCGTATTATTAGCGGATTGAGTTTGGGCACTTTTGTGATTGAAGCTTCGGAAAAAAGTGGATCGCTAATCACCGCACGTTATGCGCTTGAGCAAAATCGTGATGTGTTTGCCTTACCAGGGGAAATTGATAATGAAAATTGCCACGGCACCCATTATTTAATCAAGCAAGGGGCTTATTTAGTGACGCAACCAACCGATATTTTAGAACACTATTGCGGTTATTTGTCGATTAATAATAGTTCAACCAATCAATATACAGAATCAACACAGACTGTTTTGTACCCTGACATTTTTGCTGTGATTCATCATGAGCCAATCCCTGTTGATTTGATTGCTGAGCAGGTAAATTTATCAATAGCCGAGATAACCGTTAAATTGTTAGATATGGAACTAGCAGGATTAATTAAAACTGTTACAGGCGGTTATATTCGCAATCGAGTCATTTAAAAAATTTTTTTAAAAGCTTTAGAAAGATAGGCTGTTAAATATAAACTCCGCCGATAGACATCGGCGGTATAAACTATTTTTATTTATCTTCAATTTCTAGCGCAATTTCTGAAAGAATAATGCCTGTATTATCAGCATAGACAAAATCCCCCGAAAAGAAGGTTACACCGCCAAAATTAACTCTAATGTCTAGTTCACCAACCCCTTGATCTTCAGCTCCCACTGGAATTGCAGCTAATGCTTGTATTCCAATTTCAGCTTCAGCAAGGTAATCCACCTGTCGAACGGCACCATACACAATAATTCCTTCCCATTGATTTTGAACGGCAATATCGATTAGTTCTGCGTCAATTAATGCACGACGAACAGACCCCCCTCCATCAATAACAAGGATTTTACCTGATCCATTTGATTGTAAAATTTCATATAGTAACCCGTTATCTTCAAAACATTTCACTGTTACGGCCTGACCTGAAAATGATGCTACGCCACCAAAATTACTGAATATTGGTTCCACCACGTTAACATCTTCTGGGTAATAATCACAAAGAATTGAAGTATCAAACTCCATAGTCAAGTCTCCTTTAGCCTTCATATTTAAGTTTATCTAGTATAACCCCAACATTGAGTAACACGATATTAAATTTAAATAAACGTGAACTAGCTCAACATAATACCAGAACAATAAAGTAAATTAGTTAATAAAGCAAGCTTGACCATCTGCAACAATAAAGGTGTGGCATCTTTTGCTGTTTTAAACCGAAAAACAGCAAAAATATGTTTGATAAACAGTGGTGATATCAGCATAAATAGCCATGCCCAAATCGATTGTAATGTATGGTAAGCAAATAAACTAAAGCAGAATAATGCAGCTATTAATAAGATGAGATGATAAATCTGCCCTAGCTTTTTTCCTATTAATACAATTAAAGTTCGTTTATGATTTTTTTTGTCACTTTCAAGATCACGTAAATTGTTAATATTGAGTACTGCAACTGATAATAAACCACAACCTAATGCTGGAAATATAATAAAAAATGACAATGTTTTGGTTTGTAAGTAATAACTTCCTATTACGCCGATTAAACCAAAAAATATTAATACCGATAAATCACCAAGACCTATATATCCATAAGGCTTTTTGCCAACAGTGTAAGTAATAGCAGCAATAATTGATAGTAATCCTAGCACGATAAAACCGTATAATTCATACAGGGTGTTACAAGCAAGAGTGAGTAAACTTATTCCAGCAAAAACACATAATATTATGTTAATTTGTAAAGCAATTTTTAATTGCTTGAGGGTAATTAAACCTAGCTGAATTCCTCTAGCGTGTGCAGTAAGATTTAGTTTGTCGGTCCCTTTAATGGCATCGCCATAATCATTAGCTAAGTTAGAAAGAATTTGCAATAACGAAGCTGTAATGATTGCCAGTAACATTATCCAAAAATTAAATTGATACTGCCAGTAAGCCAGTGCATTACCTACTACTATTGAACAAAGCGAAAGCGGTAGTGTTTTTAAGCGTAAACTGATCATCCATGGGTAATATTTCATGTACATTAATAATTTATTTAATTGAATAAAAATTTTTTAGCAATCATAACAGGAATAAAAACAGGGTTCACGCTATCAATAATGAAAATGCTATTTTATAAAAAGCGGTGATATTAGACGATGTTATTACTCTATTTCTATAAGATTGCTATGCTAATAATTACCGTTAACACTTCGAAGCACTGTTATTAAAACAATTTTTAAATTAGTGCTTATCATATATCGGTTGGAGATAATTAAACGTTACAATTTATCGATTGTTTTTTTCATGTAGTTTTCTTTTTTAAATAATCGGCGTGCTCGACCTTCTCTTAACGCTGAAATAAACAAACCTAATGCACTGTATATTATACCAAGTAAAAGTATCATAAAAATATTATATAAATTATCTGATAAGCCTAGCCCCATTTGGTTTACACCTGCAATCATGTTGGTTGCCCAAGTAGAAGGGAGTAAATAGGTGACAAATTGTACCCAATGTGGCATAGCATCAATTGGCCAAATCGTTCCTGAAAGGTAGAATACCGGTGTGGTCAAAAATGCTAATGTTAGGTAGATCATTTCAGTTCGACGTAAACATTCGGTTAATAATTTGCTTAATCCTAATGCGCCTAATAGTAAGGGGAAAGTCATGGTTAATATTTCAATGATACCAGCCAATTGTCGATAACCAAGTACCCAAGGCCATAAACCAAATAGCACAATAGATAAAAATAACCAGATTGGTAATAAACCACATAAGCTACCTAAAATTACAATTTTAGGCGGTCTACCTTGAGGTAAAGAGTTTAAGGTTATATTTATGCGTGTTGAAGCAATTAAAAAAGAGTGTTGTAATAGCATGACTAATAAGCCAGGAAAGGTAATAGCTGCAAAGCTTATTCCTGCATTGTAAAGAGGCTCAGTTTGTGCTTTTATTGGCGATAAAATAATTTTAATTTGCTCATCTGAAAATCCAGAATTACGCATTATTCGTGTGTTGTATTGGGTTAATATTTGTTGATAGATACCTTTAATATCCACTTGAATCAATCCATTTGCTAAACGGCTTGATGCATCACCATAAGCTGGAATAGTCACTTCTTCACCACTTAATAGTCGTTTTTCAAAATCTCTAGGTATTGTGATAACCGCAAAAAGCTTACGATTATTGATGTCATCATATGCTTGTAGCGAACTTTCGTAGATAATTGTGCCAATTTTAGAACTGGTTTCTAATGATCTTATTAAACCGCGGCTAGTCGGAGTGTGATCTTGATCAACAATCGCAACAGGTAAGTTAGTTATTGTGCCATTAATATAGACTAAGCTCATCAATGAAACAGATAATAGTAGTAGTAACCATATCGGTCGCATTAACATTAAAAAGAATATTTTTAAAAATGAAGACCAAAACATTTTAAGCATTTGATTTATCCTTTTGCTGTGAATGCAAACGCTTTACTAGCCGTTTTCTAACTAACACGGTAATAATGATTGGGTAGATCATTAATATACCACAGGTTTTAAACACAGATAGGTAATTCGAATGCCGTAAAAAGAGATCGAATAATTTGTTAAGCGCATAGGTTAATGGTTCGAGCGATGAAATAAATCTGGCTATCCAAGGCATTGAAAGTTCAGGCACTACAATACCTGAATAAGTTAAGGCAAGTCCAACCAGTATACCAATATAAGTATAGGCATCAATTGCGTTTTTGGTAAAAGTAAATAGTAAAATACCGATACTTTGTGCTGCAATCACATAGAAAAATACGACGGTCATCATGGCAAAAGGCGAACCAGATACTTTGGCGTGAGAAAGCACAACTAACAAGGCAATTTCGAAAATGAGCAACATTGTATACCAAATAGTATAAGGTGCTAATTTTCCTAATACAAAAGGGTAGTTTGCTCGTGTCCGTTTTGGTAATTGCGATAAAATATAAATTGTTGTTGTGATAACAAATAATTGTAATAAATGGACCACCGCTGAAAACTGCTGGAAATATAGAGAGTTACCACTTGCATTAAATAAACCATCATAATTAAAATTGACTTTCGCAAGTGGTGGAACTGGCAATCCAATACTGGTTGCCAATGTGGTTCGATACTGTGTATTTAATACTGCAATTAATCCCGAGTAATCCATAATAGAATATAACCCTGCGCTGTAATATAATGCATTATAATAAAGCATAGGTGTTGGTTGACGACCTGATAAGACATCCGCCTCGAAATTTGGTGGAATATATAATATGGCGTAAATTTTTGCTTTTTGTAAATCTCGTTCCGCTACTGAAAGTTGGTTATCATAATTGATAAGGTTTGCATGTGCTCCAGCATTAAGATTACGTACGATTTCGCGTGATAATGTGCTTTTGTCTTGGTCAATATAAGCAACAGGCAGATCAAACAATACACCTCGGTAGAAGATACTGCTAATTATGACGAAAATAAGCAGTGGTAAAATCCACATTAACCAATGAGAAGTAAATCGCTTAAATATTTGCAATACTTCTTGATTATATGCTGTTTTGAAACGATTCCAGAAATCTAACATTAATTGTCTAATTTCCATAAGGTGCTCATACCTGCACGTAAACCTTCAATATGGGTAAGCGGATATAGTCTAACTTCAAAGGTTTTTAAATCAAAATCACCTGTTGCACGCGTTGCTCGTTTGGTCGCATAATCTCCCATTGGCGCAATATATCGAATTTCAGCTTCTATTTCTTTATTACCTAATGCTGGCACTTCAAGCTTAATGTGATCACCTTTATGTACGTTAGGCATAATATTTTCCCGAAGATTAAATACAAAGTAAGCATCTGGTAGGCGAATAACTGTTAATAATGGGCTATTAGCATTAAATAATTCACCAACTTCCGCAGGTATTGAACCAATTTCACCACCAACGGGAGCTTTAACTTGTAAATCATCATATTGAATTTGTAGCTGTTTAAGTTGTTCTTCGGCTTCTTTTAATTTTGCTGCGTAAATTTCACGCTGCTCAGTACGATCACCATTTTTAGCTTGATCTAAATTAGCTTGTGCTGATTGAACTTGTTGAAAGGCGGCATCACGAGTTTTTAACGCGCTATCTAATATGGATTGTGATACATAACCTTTAGCTGAGATAGCTTTGTTTCGATTATATTCTTTCAATGCATTTTCATAATTAACTTTCGCTTGTTCAAGTAGCGCTTCATAATAGCGAATGCTTTCTTCTCGTGTGCCATGATTAGATAACGCAACTTGAGCTTGGGCTTGTTCACATGCCGCTTCCGCTGCCTTGACTTGGGCTAATAACTCTGGGCTATCAAGTGTGATAAGAATATCATTAGGTTTAACATCATCTCCACGGTTAACATGGATAAGTTGTACACGACCTTTGGCTTTTGACGCAATACTAACATTAGGTGCGTCAACTTCACCTTGTAAAATAAGTTGGCTATTGTGTGAACGTATTAATATCGTCATGGAGATTAAAATAACGATTAATACAATACTAATAAAAGTTTTTTTATTCATAAAATTCTTTATAGAGTGATATTAAAAAGATAAGACATAGAGAATTAAGGCAATTCTATGTAGAATTAAAATAACATACGAGAAAATCCTTCCGTGCATTATACGAAAAGTGCCTTAATTGCACAAGTTAACCCATACTGAATTTAAAATTGGCACAATATTTATCCTATATTTAATCGATTGGAAGCAAACTTTGTTATTAAAATAAACTATTTTAATAATTGTAAATATGGATTTTAATAGTTTTTATTTATAAATGATATTAGTCAAAAGGCTATAGATAAAAACCTACTTATTTAGTATGATATTTATAATTGTGATTATAAGGTAGAAAGAAAAGTATGAAAAAAATAATTATTGTTGGCGGTGGTGCTGGTGGTTTTGAGTTAGCCACTGATCTTGGCAATAAATTGGGTAAAAATCAAGAAGTCCAAATTACGTTAATCGATAAAAATAGTTATCACATTTGGAAACCCCTTTTACATGAAGTTGCAACAGGCGTACTAGATGAACAAGTGGATAATATCTATTATGCAGCACAAGCCCTACAACATCATTTTCAATTCACACAAGGTGCCTTTACTAATATTGACCACGATAATAAGCAAGTTGTTATCGTTGATTCTAATAATGAAACTATTTCTATTGCCTATGATATTTTAGTCATAGCAATAGGTAGTACTTCTAATGATTTTGGTACTCCAGGCGTTAAAGAACATTGTATCTTTTTGGACGATCAAAATGCAGCACTCCAGCTACGTGAGTTATTGTTATCAAAATTTGCTGATTTTTGCTCTAATACCAATAAGTTTGAAGACAAAATTCGTGTTGCCATTGTAGGCGGTGGTGCAACCGGTGTTGAATTAGCATCTGAGTTACCACATATGGTTGATGAATTTGGCACATGTCGACAAAATGGTATGTGCTCAGATCAATTAGATATATCAGTTATTGAAGCAACAGATCGTATTTTACCTGCTCTTCCTGAAAAAACTGCATTAAGTATTACCAAAACTTTAGAAAATCAAGGTATTCATGTGTTAACTAAAACGATGATTACTAAAGCAGAAAGAGATGGATTTTATCCCAAAGAAGGCGATACCATAAAAGCGGATATTATGATCTGGACAGCAGGTGTAAAAGCGCCTGATTATTTAAAACAAATTGCAAGTTTAGAATCAAGCCGTTCTAATCAATTAGTAGTAAAACCAACATTACAAACAACACGTGATGATAACATTTTTGTTATTGGTGATTGTGCTTATGCTATGCAAGATTCAGGTCGTGCATCACCACCAACAGCACAAGCAGCTCATCAAATGGCTAAAATTTGTTGTAGCAATATTATCCGTATGATAAACAATCAACCAATGAAATCCTTTAAATATACCGATAATGGGACCATTATTTCATTGCATAATACAGCACAAGGTGTCATTAAATTAGCTGGTAAAAGTGAAATGGGTGTTAAAGGTTGGTTTGCAATGATAATTCATCGTTTATTATATCGCATGCATCAAGCAAACTTAATTGGTATTTTTAGAACAATTCGTTTTTCTTGTGCTAGTAAAGTAATGTACAAAACCAAATCTTCTTCTATTTTTACCAAAAGAAATTAGCCCTCACTTTCTATTATTAATAGCTACTTTGAATATATATTTTTTGAAGTAGCTTTTTATATTTTCTGTAATATTGACTGTTTTTATCGGTAAGTTCAATGCATCCGATTTTAATGTTTATGTTGTTGTTAATAAATTTGATAACAAGTGTTGGTGATCAACCACAAAATAATGGGGGATTTGATTCTTTAATCTTCACAGTCAGGAAAGAGTAAAAATGTTGAACAAGAAAAAGACTCTCCTTATAGTTGTATAGGAATTATTTTTAATATAAATTAAAATGTTAGTTTCTCTAAATGGGAAGTAAAGGGATTTACAAGCCGCTAAAAAGCCGATTTCTCATGGAAAAATAAAAATTACATTATAAAATATTTAAAAACTCACAATTTATTTAATAATAAGATCACTAAATTCAATAAAGTAGCAAGCACTTTTGAAGTGCAAGCCTTATGATATCTGGTTTAACTGGAAGAATAATTACATTTACTATTGTGAATTAGTATGGAAGGTTGATGATACGGATACTTAATCTAAAAATTGGTAAGTTGCAGACATTAAAGAATTTTACCTTTCACTTCCTGTAGTAAAGCAGAAAATAAAAGGACGCCATGGCAGTAAAATCCTCTTTTACCAAGAATCAGCTATTTCCCTTGTTTCAATGTTTAATTCGCCATGATTGATAACCATTAGTTTAACGTAATGATAATTTTTTTATTGGTGCAAAACTTTTTCGATATAAATGGTTTATGCCATGTGTTTCAATTGCCGCTAAATGCGCTTTTGTAGGATAGCCTTTATGCTGTGCAAGGCCATATTGTGGGTAAAGTTTACCTAACTCAACCATTTCACGATCACGTGTAACTTTAGCTAAAATAGACGCTGCACTAATTTCTGCTACTAATAAATCACCTTTAACAACGGCTTGGGTTTGTATACCAAAATCAGGACAACGGTTGCCGTCAACTAATACAAAGTTGGGCTTTACTTTCAATCCAATCACTGCTCGTTGCATAGCTAGCATGGTGGCATGTAAAATATTTAATTTATCTATTTCTTCAACGGAAGCCCTTGCAACACACCAAGCTAAGGCATTTTCTTTGATGATATCAAATAGTTGTTCACGTTTTTTTTCAGTCAATTTTTTAGAGTCCGTTAAACCAATTATTGGTTTATTGGGATCTAAAATCACTGCTGCGGTGACTACATCACCACAAAGTGGACCACGCCCAACTTCGTCAACCCCAGCAATTAGTGTAGCATCAGGGTAAGTAAATTCTAATAACAAAGTAAATCCTCTAACATTACTCTACAGGTATTATTCTTTTAAAATATCCAATACAGCTTGTGCTGCTTGTTCATCAGCGTTACAACGGATTTGTTTATGCAATGTGAGAAAGGTATCTTTCAATGCTAAATTATCTTTCTCTAAAAAAGGGATAATATGGGTAACGATATTTTCTGGTGTGCAGTCTTGTTGTAGCAATTCGGGCACAATCTGTTTACCTGCTAAAATATTAGGTAAAGACACGTAAGGCGTTTTAATTAATTTTTTAGCTAGCCAAAAAGTAAATACTTTCATTTTGTAGCCAACCACCATTGGGCACTTAGCTAACATGCATTCTAATGCTACAGTCCCTGATGCTAAGATTGCGGCATTACTAGCAATCATTGCTTCACGAGCTTGTCCGTCTAATAGTTGCATTTTAAGTTCTGGTGCAACTTGTGCTTTAATTTGTTCAAACTCTTTTCGCCTTTTAGCATTAACTAGAGGTACCACAATATGCAAATCCGAATAACGCTTATGCAATAATTGAGCTGCTTTTAAAAATGGTTCTGATAATAAAGTGACTTCAGCATGACGGCTACCTGGCAATAAAACTAAACAACGACAATTGATTGGAACGCCTAATTGTTGACGCATAGCGGTTTGATCTGGTTTTAATGGAATATCATCTGCCATTTTATGACCAATGAAACGACATGGCACATTAAACTTGTCATAAAATACCTTTTCAAATGGAAGAAAAGCTAAAATAAGGTTGGTATTACGTTTTATTTTAAAAATGCGCTTTTGCTTCCAAGCCCAAACCGATGGGCTAACATAATGAATCGTTTTTATGCCTGCTCGCTTTAATTTTCCTTCTAACGGAAGGTTAAAATCTGGGGCATCAATACCAATAAATATATCAGGTTTAAGTGCTATTAAACGCTCGGTAATATCTTTGCGAATTGCTAAGATCCGGCGTAATCGGCCTAGTACCTCAATAATCCCCATAACGGATAATTCATCCATTTCATACCAAGCTTGACAGCCTTCGGCTTGCATTTTAGGACCAGCAATACCCACAAAGTGAATATTTGGATAATGTTTTTTTAGTGCAAGAATCAATCCTGCACCAAGAATATCGCCAGAGGCTTCTCCTGCAATGATCGCAATTGTTAACGGTTTATTTGTCATTAACGGATAATGCCGCGTGTTGAACGTGCAAAAAAGTCAATAAATAGTTTAATTTCTGGGTATTGCTTAGCAATAGTTTCAATTTCAATTTTTGCATCGTCTAACATTAAACCATTCCTATAAAGAATTTTATAAGCACTGCGTATGGCTTGTAATGCTTCCTTGCCAAACCCTCTGCGTTTTAAACCTTCGTAATTTACGCCATGTGGCGTTGCATGATTGCCTTGTGCAATAACATAAGGGGGAACATCTTGTGCAACACCAGAACAGCCACCAACCATAACATGGGCTCCAATTACACAAAACTGATGTACCGCAGTCATACCACCAATAATGACATAATCATCTAGTTGAACATGCCCTCCAAGAGTAGCGTTATTAGCTAAAATGCAGCGATTACCAACATGGCAATCATGTGCAATATGCGAATTAATCATCAAGAGATTATCGCTACCAATACGGGTTAACTCCCCTCCTTGTACTGTTCCACGATGGATAGTCACGCTTTCGCGAATCATATTGCGATCACCGATTTCAGTACGTGTTGGTTCACCTCGATATTTCAGATCTTGGTTAACTTCTCCGATGGAAGTGAATTGATAAATTTGATTATCCTTGCCAATTTTGGTGTGTCCGTTGATAACAACGTGTGACTTTAAAAACGTCCCGTCACCAATTTCAACATTTTCACCAATAAAGCAGAAAGGACCAATTTTGACGTTATCGCCAATTTTCGCACCTTTCTCAATCACTGAACTTGGATGTATTTCCGTTGCCATAGTGTTTCCTTGAAACTGCTTTTAGGATATTTTTAAAACAATATTATTTGCGAGCACACATCATTTCAGCTTCGCAAACCAAATTACCATCAACGGTGGCAACACCATGGAATAATGCAATACCTCGGCGCTCTTTAATATATTCAACATCAAGTATAATCTGATCACCTGGCACAACAGGCCGTTTAAAACGTGCTTTATCAATTGAAGCAAAATAATAAAGTTGCCCTGGTGATAGTTCTTCGATGCTTTTAAATGCCAATATACCTGTCGCTTGTGCCATGGCTTCTAAAATTAATACACCAGGAAAAACTGGTTTATTCGGGAAATGTCCCTGAAAGAAAGGTTCATTAACGGTGACATTTTTTATTGCCTTTAATGTTTTACCTTTTTCATAACTAATCACGCGATCGACCATCAAAAAAGGATAACGATGCGGTAATAAACTAATGATTTCTTCAATATCAAGGGTATTAAGTTCGGTAGTCAAAATAGCTATCCTTATATATTACTGTAAACTTTATACATTATAACTGAGGATAGCTATTTCACTCAAGAATGATTTAAGCACTGCAATCTATTTTATTGAAAACGTTAATAATATGTTAAAATAAATTTATTGCATAAATGATTGGTAAACGCTATATAATAGTATATAAAATATTATATAATAAAAAATTATTAGCCAGATTTTCAACTAGGAGAATTAAAAATGAAATCATTGATAAAAATAACATTACTAAGTAGTGCAATCATGTTAGCTTTAGCTGGATGTAATGAAAAAAATAAATTTGAAAATAAACATTTACCAGTAACTAGTCAAAGCACTACAAGTAATACTGCATTTTCAACTGATGCTCAAAAAGAAGCTTATGCATTAGGTTCTTCATTTGCTACCTATTTGAAAGGAAATCTAGAAAACGAACAAATTAACATTGATACTGATTATGTAGTTAATGGGTTTAACGAGACATTTCGCGGTGAATCTCGATTAACGAAAGATGAAATCCAATCAATTCTGGCGCAATTTGGTCAACGTCTTCAACAAGAAGCAACTGCACGTTTTGAAAAACAAAAAGCAGAAAATACAGCTAATGGTGAAAAATTTCGTACAAACTTTGCCAAACAACAGGGGGTAAAAAAAACCAAGTCTGGCCTACTTTATCAGATTGTTAAAGATGGTTCTGGCCCTCACCCAACTGCTGACGACACCGTTATTGTTCACTACACAGGTACACTAATTGATGGACGTAAATTCGATAGCTCTTATGACCGTGGTGAAACAGCAAAATTTCCACTTAATACTGTAATCAAAGGTTGGGTAGAAGGAATTCAACTCGTTGGTGTCGGTGGAAAAATTAAATTAGTTGTCCCACCAGAATTAGCTTATGGTGATCAAAATATCCCTGGTCTAGGCGATAAAACTGGTATTCAACCTGCTTCTACATTAGTTTTTGAAGTTGAACTCATTGGCATTGAGAATCAAAATACAAAATCATCTCAATCAACAAAATCAGCTAAATAATTTTGATTAGCTCACTTACCTATACGTTTGTTGTTACGGGTCCTGCCTATGGGACCCAATCCGCTTATTGTGCATATCAATTTGCACAAGCATTACTAACAAACACAATGCATAAAATTAAAAATATCTTCTTTTATGCAGATGGTATATATAATGGGAATCGGTTTACTGAGCCCGCTAATGATGAGTTTGATTTAGTTAAGGCATGGCAGGAACTAGCAAGCAAATATTCTATTACGTTAACAATTTGTGTCGCTGCAGCGCAACGGCGTGGCGTCATCGAAAGTAATCTTGCCGATCACTTTGAGTTAACAGGTCTTGGTGAATTAAGCGAATCCATTGCAACGACGGATAGAACGATTCAATTTTAAAATTAAGGCACTCAAATGAAAAAAGTGGCGATTATTATTAGCGCTCCCCCTCATGGAAATGCCAAAGGTCGAGAGGCACTCGATCTTGCTTTAGCTATGTCAGATATTAATCAGGTATCAGTATTTTTTATTGGCGATGGAGTGTTTCATCTGCTACCGGATCAAAAACCGCAGCAAATTTTAATGCGTGACTATATTGCCACATTTAACATGCTTGAACTTTATGATATTGATGATGTGTATGTATGTGAAGACTCACTTAAAATTAGAAATATTAACAAAATGACTCGAAATATTCCTAGCAAAATGATTACCCCCCAAGCAATAGCTCAATTATTAACCATTCAAGATGTAATTTTACGGCTTTAATTTAAAACTAAAGCTTATCTTTATGATATATAATATTTCTCTCTTAGTAAAAACTCCAGACAGAAATATAAAAGAGTGCTAATAATTTTAAGTAAGGTTCATATAATCCATTTAATTGAATTATATGGATAAATATATGGATGCAATAAATAATCCACCCTATTTTCAACAATATTGCTTTAACAGAGCGGATTATTATCGTGCTAAGTAATGGCTAATTTATTTCGATTAATTAGACTAACTTTTTCATTTCATCTGCAATTTTTTCTGCTTGTTGACCAACCACAATTTGTATACCTGTTTTACCTAATTTAATTACAGCCATTGCACCTAAAGCTTTAGCAGCTTGTTCATCAATAAGATCTGAGTCCTTCACACTTAAACGTAAGCGCGTAATACAAGAATCAATATTGGTTAGATTTTCTTTGCCACCCACAATATTTAAATATTGTTCAGCAAGCTTAGTTGTATCACCAACAATTTGTTTTTTCTGGGTTTGTTCAGTTGATGAAACCGTAGTATCTTCATCTTCGCGACCTGGTGTTTTAAGATTGAATTTTACAATCACAAAGCGAAACACTATATAGTAAACCACAAAAAATACTAGACCTTGAAGAATTAGCATATACCAATGCACAGCAAGTGGATTGCGGCTTGAAAGCAACATATCAACTAATCCGGCACTAAAACCAAATCCAGCAATCCATTGCATGGCAGCTGCGATGTAAAGTGAAATACCTGCTAAAATAGCATGTAAAAAATAAAGTGCAGGTGCAACAAACATAAAAGCAAACTCTAATGGTTCTGTTACACCAGTGAAAAATGCAGCAAATGAAGAGGCTAACATGATTGAAGCAGTTTTATCTTTATTACCTTTTTTAGCGGTATGGTACATTGCTAATGCAGCTCCAGGTAAACCAAACATCATAACAGGAAAAAATCCAGCTTGGTAACGACCAGTAATTCCCACTGTTGCTAATCCATCTTCAATTGATTTTTGCCCACCTAGGAAATTAGGAATATCATTAATACCTGCAACATCAAACCAAAATACTGAGTTTAAAGCATGGTGTAAACCGACAGGAATAAGTAAACGATTAAAGAATCCATAAATACCAGAACCTACTGAACCCAGCTCTTTAATATATTTACCAAAAGAAACTAATGCATCATAAATAGATGGCCAGATAAAATATAAAACAGCAGAAACCAATAGCATAACTATCGATACGATAATAGGTACTAGCCTTTTACCACTAAAAAATGCTAATGCTTTATGTAATTCAACAGAGCTAAATCGGTTATATAACTCAGCTGAAATAATACCAACCAGTATTCCTACAAACTGATTATCAATCTTTTGAAATGCAGGAGAAATATGTAATTGCCAATCACCAATACTGGTATCAATACCATTAAATAATGCAATAGAATTAGGTGAAAGCAGCGTGGTTACGACTAGAAAACCGACTAATCCTGCTAACGCAGCAGAACCATCTTTATCTTTAGACATCCCATAAGCAACCCCAACAGCAAAAAGTATTGGCATTTTTTCAATAATTGCACCACCAGACTTAATTAAAAAAGCAGCAACAATACTATTTTGCCCCCAACCATTAGGATCTATCCAATACCCAATACCAAGCAGTATTGCAGCAGCAGGTAAAACTGCGACAGGCACCATGAGAGAGCGCCCAATACGTTGCAAATAAGCTAAAATTCCCATAAATTTAACCTCATATATTTATTTGAATTATATCTAATATCGTTTTTTTATTAAACATTTTAGATATAAGTAAATGGACGATTATATTTCATCTTATATTATTTTACTTCGCAAATTAATTATTCATTTTATGTGATTTTAATCACGATTTTTTTTGATTATTTATTTTAATATAGTAATATTAAGCAAACATTTTTTACTTTAGAAAAAAAGAAGTTATTTAATTATATCAGATGAAGGAGTATTTCATGAGGTTAATTCCTTTACAAAATGCCAAAGAAGTGGGGGCTTGGGTTGCTGAGCGTATTGTTAATAAAATTAATCAATTTAATCCAACAGCAGATCGTCCATTTTTATTAGGTTTACCGACAGGAAGTTCACCTCTAGTTATGTATCAGCAATTAATTAAACATTATAGAGCTGGTAATGTTAGTTTTAAACATGTAGTGACTTTTAATATGGATGAATATGTTGGGATTCCAGAAGATCACCCTCAAAGTTATCACACATTTATGTACGAAAATTTCTTTAATCATATTGATATTGATAAAAACAACATCCATATATTAAATGGCAATGCTCCAAATATTGATGAAGAATGCCGTCAATATGAAGCTAAGATCAGAGCTTATGGCAAAATCAATATTTTCGTTGGGGGTGTTGGGCAAGATGGGCATATTGCTTTTAATGAACCAGGCTCATCTCTTTGTTCTCGTACTCGTATTAAAACGTTAACAGAAGATACTCGTATTGCAAATTCTCGTTTCTTTGATAATGATGTAAATCAAGTTCCAAAACATGCACTGACTATTGGTGTTGCAACTTTAATGGATGCACAGGAAGTCATTTTATTAGTTTGTGGTCATAACAAGAGCTTAGCTCTTCAAGCTGGTGTTGAAGGCTCTATTAATCACCTTTGGACAGTAACTGCGCTTCAAATGCATCCAACATCAATTATTGTTTGTGATGAACCAAGTACGGATGATCTTAAAGTAAAAACGTTAAAATATTTTAAACAAATGGAAGCTGATAATCTTAAAGTAACCATTTTATAAAGGATAAATCAATGTACGCATTAATAAATTGTCGTATTTATACTGGTTATGAGATTCTTGAAAATCACGCGGTTATTATTGACGGCGATAAGATTGCAAAAATCTGTAAACAAAACGAATTACCTTCAGATATCACTATTGAAAATTTACAAGGCGCAATGCTTTCTCCAGGTTTTATTGATATTCAAGTCAATGGTTGTGGAGGTGTACAATTCAATGAGACGCTCGATGCATTAAGTGTTGAAACATTAGAAGCAATGCAGGCAACAAACCTTATTTATGGCTGTACTAGCTATTTGCCTACATTAATTACCTCAACTGATGAATTTATGATAAAAGCTGTTAAGGTTATGCGTGAATATTTAGCCACACATCCAAATCAGGCCTTAGGTTTGCATCTGGAAGGACCTTATATTAGCCCTGAAAAGAAAGGCATTCATGACGAAAACATCATTCGTCAACCTTCTCAAAAAATGATTGATTTTCTTTGCGAAAACGCAGATGTAATAAAAATTATCACGTTAGCACCAGAACGAGTTGAAAGTCATATTATCAAACAACTAGTAAATGCAGGTATTCATGTATCGGTTGGTCATTCTAATGCACATTATGATGATTGTCGTCGTGGATTTAATGATGGTATCCGTTTGGGGACTCACCTATTTAATGCAATGCCTTATATTTCTGGGCGTGAACCAGGTGTAGTTGGAGCAATTTATGACGAGCCAGAAGTTTATGTGGGCGTTATTGCTGATGGTCAGCATGTTAGTTGGGCAAATATTCGTAATAGCCACAAAATTAAACAAGATCGTTTGATTTTAATTACCGATGCAATGCTACTTGCTGGATCCAATTTAGAGTCAGGAGTGTTTGCAGGTAAAACTATTTATTATAAAGATGGGCGATGCGTTGATAAAAATGGCACATTAGGTGGTTCGTCCTTAACCATGATTGAAGCTGTAAAAAATGTAGTTGAATATGTTGGGATCGCCTTAGATGAAGCATTAAGAATGGCAACTCTTTACCCAGCCAAAGCAATTGGTGTTGATAAAAAACTTGGAACCATAAGTGAAGGGAAAATTGCCAACCTTGTTGTATTTCGTCACGATTTTACAATCGTTGAAACGGTTGTTAATGGAAAAATGAGTCATTAGAATGTAAGGATAATTAATGAAAATTTTGAGATAAAGTATGTCATTTAATTATCTACACTTAGTCGGAAATGCTGAACTTATCAAACAGCTAAATTATGCTATGATTTATCGTTTGATTGTTCAGCAAGCTCCGATTTCTCGTATCCAGCTTGCTGAAATAAGCCAATTAGCACCAGCCAGTATCACAAAAATCACCCGACAGCTGATTAAAAATGAACTAATTAAAGAAGTCAATACTCAACAATCGACCGGTGGTCGACCTGCGGTATCAATACAAGCTAAATTCAGTCATTATCAAGCGATTGGCATTCAATTAAGTCGTTCTCATGTAACCATTGAACTTTATGATCTTGGAGCTAACAGCTTAGCATTAGAAATCCATCCGCTTACTACCTTTGAACAGAAGCTTGCACAGGAATATTTAATTGGATTAATTGAACAATTTATTCAAAAAAAGGGGAAACAAATTAAGCATCTTGTTGCTATCTCGGTTGTGCTTCCTGGTTTGATTGATTCAGTGCGTGGTATCATTCGTTATATGCCCCATATTCAAGTTAACGCATGGTATTTAGCTGAAATATTACAAAAGCAGTTTAATGTTTCTATATTTCTTGGTAATGATATTCAAAGTTTAGCATTAGCTGAAAGTTATTTCGGCTCGACACAAGGTGTTGATGACTCGATTTTAATAAGAGTTCATCGTGGTGTAGGCTCAGGCGTTATTGTTAATCAACAACTGCTAACTAATCATAATCAAAGCGCTTGTGAAGTCGGACACATTCAAGTCGATCCATTAGGTGAACGTTGCCATTGTGGTAACTTTGGTTGTTTAGAAAACCGCGTAGTCAATAAAGCCATTGAACACCGAGGTAGGCTAATGATTAAGCAAGGCTATGTATCCAAATTAACAGTTGAGCACTGTGACATTAATCATATCTGCCGACATGCAAATCAAGGAGATGCATTAGCTATAAAACTGATCAAAGATGCGGGTGAAAACCTTGGTAGAGCGATTGCAATTATGGTTAACATCTTCAATCCTCAACGAATCGTGCTAGCAGGAGAACTCACTAAATCGCCAGAAATACTATTAAATGCGGTAACTAGTTCATTAAACACTCAAAGCTTGGAAGAACTACGCAAAAACCTTACCATTACTTGCTCATCACTTAACGATAGATCAGCGATTGGTGCATTTGCACTAGTGCAGCAAGCTTTATTTAATGGATCATTATTAATGGCATTATTGGACGATAAAGAACAGTAGTTTATTAGAATAAAAATACAGCCCGATAAATCGAGCTTTTTTATTCTAATTTACGCTAAAATATGCAACATTCTACGTAATGGTTCTGCCGCCCCCCATAATAATTGATCACCAACAGTAAAAGCAGAAAGGTAATCTTTGCCCATATTCAATTTACGTAAGCGCCCAACAGGTGTTGTTAAAGTACCTGTTACTGCTGCAGGGGTAAGTTCACGCATCGAAAGATTACGATCATTCGGCACAACTTTTACCCAATCATTATGAGCAGCAAGCAGCTTTTCAATTTCAGAGACGCTAATATCTTTTTTCAATTTAATAGTAAAAGCTTGGCTATGACAACGTAGTGCTCCAATACGAACACAAAGTCCATCAACCGGAATAATTTGACTGGTACCTAAAATTTTATTGGTTTCTGCCTGCCCTTTCCATTCTTCTTTGCTTTGACCATTATCAAGCGCCTTATCAATCCAAGGAATTAAACTTCCTGCTAATGGCACACCGAAATTATCAGTTGGTAAACTACCATCACGCATTTTTTGGGTCACTTTTCTCTCAATATCTAAAATAGAAGAATGAGGATCTTGTAGTTCTTTGGCAACCTCTGCGTTTAATACTCCCATTTGGGTAAGTAACTCTCGCATATGACGAGCACCACCGCCCGAGGCGGCTTGATAAGTTGAAACAGAGATCCACTCAATTAAGTTTTCAGAAAATAAACCACCGAGTGACATTAACATTAAACTCACCGTACAGTTGCCACCCACGAAAGTTTTGATGCCTTTATTTATCGCTTCATGAATATTAGCTTTATTGACTGGGTCAAGAACGATAATGGCATCATTTTCCATTCGTAGTGTTGATGCTGCATCTATCCAATACCCTTGCCATCCCGTCGCACGTAATTTTTTATAGACTACGGAGGTATAATCCCCACCTTGGCAAGTAACTATAATATCTAATGCTTTTAAGGCATCAATATTATTAGCATTTTGTAATATTCCTACTTTACCACTAAATGTAGGAGCGGCCTGACCCGCTTGAGAAGTAGAAAAAAAGATAGGGTTAATATGATCAAAATCATGTTCTTCAATCATACGTTGCATAAGAACCGAGCCTACCATTCCACGCCAACCAACAAAACCAACATTTTTCATAATGTATTTCCAAAAGTAGAGGTTATATGAAGAGATATTTTCTATTAAAGCAAAATATCACCATAAAACAAGTTAGATAAGAATTATTTTTGTTGATAAGAAAATGATAACGTGGCGTTATATAATTTTAGATTTTCATCTTTAATGCATTATTTAATGCATTAAAATTGCGATTATAGTTAGCAATCCATGAATTATGGAATAAGCAAAATTAAGGAAATATGATCCTATCATGACAATCAAATTTTTTTTGGGGGGAGGGTAAATGAACCAGAAAGATCGACTCGATTTATTATCAGCTCTAATAGTTTACAAACCAGGCAATAAAGATTCCTGCTCTAAAATAGGTTTTTATTTAAAATTGGTCGGCGAGAGAGGATTCGAACCTCCGACCCACTGGTCCCAAACCAGTTGCGCTACCAAGCTGCGCTACTCGCCGTTAGATACCATTTACGCTATGCATAAATAAAATGGGGTGGCTAATGGGACTCGAACCCACGACAACTGGAATCACAATCCAGGGCTCTACCAACTGAGCTATAGCCACCGTAGAAGTAGGACGAAATATTACGCATAAAAAATAATATTGTCCAGAAGATTTTTTAAAAAACTTACTAATTGATTATATAAAAACCGGTTAAACATTTAGCTAGCCATCATGTTTTTTATAAATCAAGGTTTATGTGACATTATATTAATAGGTTATTTATCGATTACTTTCGTCCTGCTATTCACAATCCCTCTTTAAATGATTAATTGAAGCTTCCACTTTATTATGAATAATGCTTTGATTATTCGATTTTTACTTATAATACTCGGCAATGTTGCACCCATTCTATTTTTTATAACATTATACGCCTTGTAAGCATCAATTTTTTGATATCATTTATCAAGATAGTACTATAGCGGTAGCTAATGATAAAGAGATTAGTTTTGTACAATCAAAAATGGGAAAGCTTCACCTTTCACTAATTTAATTAGCTACTATCATACTATTTGTTATTCTATTTTTTAGTAGTAATGTTAAAAGATGAAAAAATTAACAATTTATTTAATTATATTTTATTATAAATTAAGTAAGTTTTAAATGATGTGATTTTACAATGGCTATATAATGATTTTATCGTTTATAGCTAATAGGCTTATTTATAAAAACGTTATTTAATTGAATTTTATATTAAATTTAGATTAAACCTGCGGTTTGCAGCAAACTCCTTTACATTATTAAATAGTAAATAAAATAACCAGTAACAGCTCAAAATATGTAATATTTTAGTAAAGTTACCTGACTTTTTTTTTATTATTGTAATAATATAAATACTTAAAATTAAATAATAATGGCGATTATGATAAATATTTTATTAATTGATGATGATATTGAACTATCACAGATGCTTAGTGAATATTTGACCAACGAAGGTTTTAATATCAAAAGTGTTTATTTGGGTAAAGACGGTATTGATGCAGCGTTATCGGGTAAATATCGTGCAGCAATTTTAGATGTAATGTTACCTGATATTAATGGTATTGATGTTCTTAAGAGTATCCGTCAGAACTGTAATATGCCAGTTATTATGTTAACGGCTAAAGGTGATAATATTGATCGCGTTTTAGGATTAGAATTAGGAGCTGATGATTATATTCCGAAGCCATGTTATCCTCGTGAATTATTAGCCAGATTACGTGCGGTTCTACGTCGCTTTGATGAGCGCTCAGTGGAAACAGTTGATGATAAAAAATATCATTTTAATGGTTTAACACTAGATCTTCCTCAACGGTTATGTACTTGGAATGGGCAAGTTATTGATTTAACTTCTACCGAGTTTAATTTGCTAGTATTACTTGTAAAACACAGCGAGCGAGTAGTTACTAAAGAAGAACTGTCTGAAATCGGATTAGGTAGAGCTAGGGAACTCTATGATCGTAGTGTTGATGTGCATATCAGTAATATTCGCCAAAAATTACACCAAGTTGCACAAAATATCGTGACCATAGAAACTATTAGAGCAGTTGGTTATCGTATCCGTTAATGCAATAGTAGAGTTGATATGAATCGTCGATTATTTTGGAAAATACTCGTTATCTTTTGGACTATTTTCTATCTTACTTTCCAATTGACTTGGATTGCGTTTTCTTATTATATCGAAAATAAAAATCAACGATTTCTCAATCATATGCCAACAAAAGTTGATATGATTGCTCAGTTATTACATGTAGCTGGGGAAGATGAAACACTTAATTTTGTAGCACATTTGCCTGAACGCGAACGAATGTTACTTTCAATAAAGTTGATCTCTCCTCAGAATGACCAAGTTAATATCATCACAGATGAATTAGAACCACCAACGTATATTTACCAACGTACGGCAATTGCCCCCGATGGTACAATTTACGCTGTTTCGTTTAAAGAAGATAAAGATAAAGACGATCATGTTAAAAAAGCGCTATTTAATATGCCGATGCCAATTGTGTTAATGGGGGTCTGTGTAGGGCTTGTTTTCAGTCTCTTTTTAGCATGGAACTTGACCAGACCTATGCGACTATTAAGGCAAGGTTTTTTCCGAGTATCTCAAGGCGATCTTACTGTCAGATTATTTAATAAATTGAAACCTCGTCGCGATGAGCTTAGTGAGCTAGGCAAGGATTTTGACATGATGGTTGAACAACTTAACATCTTAATATCAGATCGCCAGGCACTCCTTCATGATGTATCTCATGAACTTAGAACACCACTAGCTCGGTTACAATTAGCGATTGGTCTTGCGCAGCAAAATAAGCAAAATATTGATACAGCTTTAGAAAGAATAGAGTTAGAGTCACAACGATTAGATCAATTAATTGGCGAAATTTTAAATTATTCTCGCGCTGAAATGAATAATCGAACTGACGAGTATTTTGATTTAAAAGACCTAATCCGTGTTGTAATTAATGATGCCAATTATGAAGCTAATCATCAATCAATTCATGTTCACTCTGTATTGTCACCAGTCGCCCATTCTATTGTTAAGGGGAATTCAGAGCAAATTCGTCGAGCAATTGAAAACATTATCCGGAATGCTATCCGCTTTTCTAGACCTGGGCAAACTGTAGAAGTATCGTTAAAAGAAGTAGGCAAGTATTTACAAATTGAAGTTAAAGATCGCGGTCCAGGTGTTGAACAGAGTAAGCTATCAAGCATTTTCGAACCTTTTGTGAGAATTCAATCACCACAATTAGGAAAAGGTTATGGTTTGGGGCTTGCGATTGCTAGAAAGACGGTTATCATGCATAACGGTACCATTCAAGCCACTAATCGTGATGACGGCGGGCTAATCGTAACAATATGCTTACCTTATTGGCGTAAGCTTTAGCTTTATAAAAAACAGTTAATAAAATATTAGTAGCAGTCATTATTGACAGTTAATACGTACTCTTTAACTAGTTTTTCTAGCTCAATTTTATCATGACCTATAAAATCTAAAACTTGTGTAATTGTGTTTGGATAGTGTTCTAATATTGCCTTATATTCTGCAATATACTGGCTAGCAATAGGTTTATATGACCAATGCCATTCTTCTGGCTGATACCCACCTTTTCGTCCTTCATTGAAGGCTTGGCAAAAACCATACTTGGGCATGTTTTCTTGAAGCCATTTATATAGAATAATGCCTTTTGGATCATATTGAAAATATTCCGATGAAACACTGGTAATATCAATATCAGTTCCCCAATGATGACGAGAAGTTCCCGGCATTGATGAGTATTGTAAAATTTCTTTAGCAATTTTTTGTGGGTCACTTAACTTTGGTAATAATGCATTCCATTTACGCTGCCAAATCGAATTTTGATACATGTAATTACGTGTTGCACTAACTACAATAAAAGGAATGTTTGGATAGGATTTTCGAAAGTCATGATAGGCTTTAATTAACTGCTGTGTAGCTTCTTTTTGGAGATACATCCCCTTTTTATTTACCTCTAACACTGTTGAATCCAGTGAGATAAAATTATCATCCTTTTTTTCGTCAAATTGCCCAAGCAATTTAGTTAATGGAATTGTTTGTGCCATAGCTGTAGTTGAGCATAAAAGTAAGGTTAGCATTTGGGTTAATTTGAATTTTTTTTTCAATTTTGCTGATCGTTTTTTCATTCTAAATATTAGTTATATTCTATTAGCCAGATTTTGTGAAAAACAGTATAATCCTTTCCCTAAAAATTGAAATAGCCATAATGTGTAAAAACGAGGCCACATGTTAATATCATCTACATCAAATATATCTACTAATTGCTCAAACTTAACAAACACAATGAATCCTAATACAACCAATCTCAATATAAATAAACTAACAAACGAAAAAATAAATTTATTGAATTATACTCGCCAGCAATTACGTGAATTTTTTATTTCATTAGGCGAAAAACCATTTAGAGCAGATCAAGTAATGAAATGGATCTACCATTTTGGTATTGATAACTTCGATCAAATGACAGATATTAATAAAAAGTTACGTGAACAATTAAAAACACTAGCTGAGATCAAAGCCCCTAAAATTGCTATAGAGCAGCGCTCATCTGATGGCACTATCAAATGGGCGCTTGATGTAGGTAATAACCAGATGATTGAGTCTGTTTATATCCCCGAGCGCGATCGCGCTACACTATGTGTTTCCTCGCAAGTAGGGTGTGCACTTGAATGCAAATTTTGTTCAACTGCTCAGCAAGGTTTTAATCGTAACTTAACCGTTTCTGAAATTATTGGGCAAGTATGGCGTGCCTCAAACGCGATCGGAGTTACAGGTAAATTGGTTGATAGACCTATCACTAACGTAGTAATGATGGGCATGGGCGAGCCATTACTTAATTTATCAAATGTCGTCCCAGCAATGGAAATCATGTTAGATGATTTTGGTTATGGTCTTTCCAAAAGGCGCGTTACGCTCTCGACCTCAGGCGTAGTGCCAGCATTAGATAAACTCGCCGGTATGATTGACGTGGCACTAGCCATTTCGCTTCATGCTCCTAATGATGTTATTCGTAGCGAAATCATGCCGATTAATCAAAAATATAATATGTCCATGCTACGCGATTCGATTCTGCGATACCTTTCAACATCCAATGCTAACCATGGTAAAGTCACTATCGAATATGTACTTCTTAATCAAATAAATGACAGTGTTGAGCATGCTCATGAGCTTGCAGTATTCTTAAAAAATGTACCAAGTAAAATTAATTTAATTCCTTGGAACCCATTCCCTGGTGCACCTTATTCAAGATGTTCAAATACACGAATTGATCGCTTTATGAAAACATTAATGGGGTGTGGATTTACTGTGATAGTCCGTAAAACACGTGGTGATGATATCGATGCTGCATGTGGTCAATTGGCGGGAGAAGTAGTTGATCGCACTAAAAGAACACTATACAAAAGGCAAAGCCTTGCTCAGCAAACAGAATAAACAAATACACATAAAAACTTAGAAAGGGAAAATTAATGAAAAAGTTTGTAATATTATTAGCTTATTTTGCTATATTAACTTTATTTGGATGTCAAATGAAAAATAATGAAGAATTTGACCCAGAAGTAGCAGCATTAGCAAGAATGAGATTAGGACTAGGTTATTTGGCTAAAGCGGATGAATCAGAAGAAAATATTAAAGCCGCACATTATAATTTTAAATTAGCAGCACAATATTCCCCTAATAATCCTCAGGTAATGTTAGCCATGGCAATGTTTGATCAGCACGTTGGCGAATTCCAAGAAGCTGAACAGATTTATAAACGCATTACCTTAATGGAACCAGGCAATGCTTTATATCACGTTCATTATGGTTCTTTCTTATGTGGTAGGGATCGTTATCAAGAAGCAAAACAGCAATTTGAACAAAGCATTGCGCTTGATCACCATCACTGGAAAGCCGACACTTATGAACAATATGGCTATTGTGCAATACAAAATGATGATCAAGAAACAGCTAATTTAATGTTCAGGCAACTTTTTCAATATGATGCTAGTCGTCGAGACAACGTCATAAAAACAGCTAAGCTTTATCAAAGTAAAGGTGATAAGAAGATAGCTAATTATTTATTTTCAATAACAAAAAGTAAATAATTATTAAAGAGTAATAAATTTTTTATAATTATAAGCAAGAGTATATGTCATGAGTTTTTTGGCTATTTTGTTATTAGCACTGGCAATGTCCACCGATGCCTTTGCTGTGGCTTTGTGCCGAGGGGTTTCACTTAAATCAATGCCATTTATAAGTGCGCTAAAAATCGGACTTTTATTTGGTTTTGTTGAAGCTATTACTCCTTTACTTGGCTGGTTAGTTGGCTACATTGCCCTTCAATATATTGAACAATGGGATCATTGGGTTGTATTTGCTGTCATGCTATTTTTAGGAATTAATATGATATATAACAGCCAGAAACAGTCGGATGGAAATTGCCAAGAAGATGAATTAACATCATCAAAAAAATCTTTTCTAACGCTAATTTTTACAGCAATTTCAACCAGTATAGATGCATTTGCCGTTGGTGTTGGCTTAGCATTAGCAAGTGTTAATATCTTTTTTTCTGCATCAATGATTGGACTAGCTACCTGTACAATGGTTACTATTGGGTTATTATTGGGTAATAAAATTGGCTGTTTAATTGGTAAACGGGCTGAGCTTTTTGGTGGATTAGTGCTTATCTCTATTGGGTTAATCACACTTTATCAACATATGACAATTTAGTATTTTAAATAAAAAAATATTTTTATATAGCTAAGTTTCGAATGTTTTATAAATCGGTATATTCTATCTAAAGCAAATTACGACTTAAACCCGCTATTCTCCTCAAAAATGATTGAAGAAAACTATCTTAGCTTCCTTTAATTGTTACAAAACTATAGGCTTCTATACTATGAAGTATTTATATCCTGCTAAGTGGATCTCATTTTTCAGTTGCAACTTCGGTAATTCTTTTTTGTCACTCTACTTTTTCTCTTCTTTAACATTGGATAATGCACTTCATATTTTACCTTTTTCTCCTAGGTATAAAAAGTATCGGTAATTTCAATAAGCGATTTAATTTTTTCAAACCTGTTAAAGTCATTACCAAAGTCTCTATAAGCTTTTTGTAGACAATAAACACCAGTATCAATCATTTAAACACGTGATTTTGCATCTTTTCCAAAATAAACTATAGCAATTCTTTGAAATGATTAACTGACTAAATTTAATTCCGTAATTTTTTACTTAGGGCTTAATTTTTACAATAAAAATCATTTTTAATATAAGAAAATATCAGTATATAAGATAATATTTAGATCATAAAAAACATCCACGCTATGCGTGGATGGTATATTTGGTATGTATATAAAGTAGAGTGGTTTTTTGCGAAAAATTACATCATTCCGCCCATACCACCCATGCCACCCATACCACCAGCAGCACCTAAGTCAGCCTTATCATCTTTAGGTAAATCAGTTACCATACATTCAGTTGTAATCATAAGACCAGCAACAGATGCAGCATATTGTAATGCACTACGTGTTACTTTAGTTGGATCTAAAATACCCATAGCAATCATATCGCCATATTCTTCAGTTGCGGCATTGTAACCATAGTTACCTTTACCACCTTTAACGGCATTAACAACAACAGATGCTTCTTCACCACAGTTAGTAACGATTTGACGTAATGGAGCTTCCATCGCACGAAGTGCAACTTTGATACCAACATTTTGATCTTCGTTTGCACCCTTAAGTTCTGAAATAGTAGTTGCTGCACGAACAAGAGCAACACCGCCACCAGCTACAACGCCTTCTTCAACTGCCGCACGAGTTGCATGTAATGCATCTTCAACACGAGCTTTCTTCTCTTTCATTTCAACTTCGGTAGCGGCACCAACTTTAATTACTGCAACACCACCAGCAAGTTTTGCAACGCGTTCTTGAAGTTTTTCTTTATCGTAGTCTGAAGTTGATTCTTCAATTTGTTTACGAATTTGTTCAACACGCGCAGAAATTAAAGATTCTTCACCAACACCATCAATAATAGTTGTATTGTCTTTGTTGATTACAACACGTTTTGCTTGACCTAAATCTTCAAGAGTAGTTTTTTCGAGTTCTAAACCGATTTCTTCAGAAATGACAGTACCTGCAGTTAAGATTGCAATATCTTGTAACATTGCTTTACGACGATCACCAAAACCAGGAGCTTTAACAGCTGCAACTTTAACAATACCGCGCATAGTATTTACGACTAATGTTGCAAGTGCTTCGCCTTCAACGTCTTCTGCGATAATCAATAAAGACTTACCTGCTTTAGCTACAGCTTCAAGCACTGGTAATAATTCGCGAATGTTAGAAACTTTTTTATCAGCTAATAAAATATATGGGCTATCTAATTCAACAGTTGCAGTTTCAGGTTTATTAATAAAGTATGGCGATAAGTAACCGCGATCAAACTGCATACCTTCAACAACATCAAGCTCATCTTGTAAACCAGTACCATCTTCAACGGTAATAACACCTTCTTTACCTACTTTTTCCATTGCCTGAGCAATTAAAGTACCAACAGTTTCATCAGAGTTAGCTGAAATTGTACCTACTTGAGCAATGGCTTTAGAATCCGCACATGGCGCAGATAATTTTTTAAGCTCTTCAACAGCTGCAACAACAGCTTTATCAATACCACGTTTTAAATCCATTGGATTCATGCCAGCGGCGACAGCTTTTAAACCTTCATTAACAATTGCTTGAGCAAGCACGGTTGCAGTAGTTGTACCATCACCTGCTGCATCATTCGCTTTAGAAGCCACTTCTTTAACCATTTGTGCTCCCATATTTTCGAATTTATCTTCTAATTCGATTTCACGAGCAACAGAAACACCGTCTTTAGTAATTGTTGGTGCACCAAATGATTTATCTAATACAACATTACGTCCTTTTGGACCTAAAGTCACTTTAACTGCATCAGCTAATACATTAACGCCTTTAAGCATTTTAATGCGAGCGTCATTACCAAATTTTACATCTTTAGCTGCCATTTTCGTATTTCTCCTAAATTCTGTATATAAATTAAATTAGTTGTCAGTTATGCCTGTACAATAGCTAAAATATCGCTTTCAGACAAAATAAGTACTTCTTCGTTATCGATTTTTTCTGTTTTAACGCCGTACCCTTCATTGAAAATTACGATATCCCCCACTTTTACATCTAACGGCTGTACTTGACCATTTTCTAAAATGCGACCATTACCAACAGCTAAAACTTCACCACGAGTTGATTTACCTGCTGCTGAACCAGTTAAAACAATACCGCCAGCTGATTTTGATTCTACTTCTTTGCGTTTAATGATCACACGATCATGCAATGGACGAATTTTCATTAGTTATCTCCTAGCACTAATTTTTAATTAAGATAATTTTTAACAAAAATCATAAAATTATAGTTTTATGATATAGTGAATTGTAGATGGGGATCATTTTATATTCTTCAAGAGAGGAATTATAAAAAATTTGCCAATCGATTATTTATTCATCATCCTTTCGAACAAAATTGCCCTCGATAATATCATCAGGTCGGTTTATCGTTGTTGAAGAGGTAACTTTTGACTTCATAGGCATTTTTCTAACAATAAATTTCACTAAATATTCTTGAACATGGGGGATTAACAAAATCGCGCCTAAAATATCAGTCAAAAAACCAGGAATCAGCAAAAAGAAACCAGCAAAAAATAAAGCAATGCTTTTAATCACTTCATTTTTTAAACTTTGTTGGCTAACAATTTTTTGCTGCATAATACTAAAATTTTTTAAACCTTGTGTTTTAACTAATGAAAAACCAATAATCGAAGTGGCAAGAATGCAGATCAATGCAAGAAAAACACCAATTGAATTAGCAATGATTACAAAAAACTTAATTTCACAATAAACATAAATAAAAAAAACAGTAAAACCAATAAATCGCATATAACAATTCCCATAATATATTGTGATATTGTTAGATTATAGCTAACAATATAAAGGCTATAAGTTATTTTTCAACCAAACAACCTATTTTTTAAAAAAATCTCACAAAAAGAATTGACGAATAACCTAAGATAGTGTTTAATGTGCATCCATTGTTGCCCGGATAGCTCAGTCGGTAGAGCAGGGGATTGAAAATCCCCGTGTCCGTGGTTCGATTCCGCGTCCGGGCACCAATCACCAAATTCTAAGACCTGCTTCTAGCAGGTTTTTTATGCCTAAAGCCTTTTCAAATAAGCCTTTCACCTTGTTTCACTACTCAACCGAATTCAACTGAAATTACCTCAAATCAAGCGGAAAATCGGATACAAACCCGGATACATTTGGTTCGATAATGGCGTGTATCCATAAAATGGCTTTAAAGCCTTTGTTTGTAATGCTTAAGAGAAATTGCTTTTATCTAATTTATGCTGAACTGATTTATAATGCTCACTAATTAATACTTCCAATAAACGTTGTTGACTATATTGGTAATGGTCTAATAATTGGTCTAATTGTTCTTTTATTTTTATATCAAGTTGAACGTTGATTGATTTAACACCTTCCTTCTCTCTAAATTTTTTTTGACTTAAGGCTTTTTTATAATCAATACAAAATACTTTGTGTGTATCTTCGTTACATGCATAGAAATAATCATGGATAATAAAAATAGCATGATATTTTTCCGCAATACTTGTTGGCACTATGTAATTCATATATAGATCATATTGCCAAGGCGATTTATTTTTCAGTTTTGTTAAAATATAGTTCCATGTCCAATTAATTTGTTGTTCATCATCAATTGAAAACTTAAAAGGAACTTTGATTTTTTCAATAATTGACCATGCTGATTTTATATTATTAATCGCTATAAAACGTATGTCATCATTGTTTAATGATGCAATATATTCTTTAACGATTTTCGCTCGCATGTCAGAACTAGATGGGATAAGTTTTAATGGTGTATTGATTAAATCTGTGGCGAGTGGAGGCATTGCCGGAGGGCAAGGGTTTATTCTTATAATATCATCATCTATTTTTACTTGATTTAGCATAATAGATAGCCATGAATAATAGCATAATCTATCATTTTCTAACCAACTAAAGTCATCAATATCTTGCTTACATGAAGCAATCATTTCATTAATAAAATTGTTTAATCCTTTTTCATCATAACGCAAAGATAAAATATATTGATTTAAAAAATCGCAGTATTCTGATGGTGTTCTAATTTTATATCCAGGACGTATTGTAACTATCCCCTAAAATAGTACAGCAAAAAAGTAGAAAATTCTCTATGATAAAAGTAAAAGAGGATTTAATGATGAAAAAAATGACTGAACATCAAATCGTCGCTATTTTAAAAGAAGCTGAAGCGGGTATTCCGGTTAAAGAACTGTGCCGTAAATATGGCGTGGGTAATTCAACTTTCTATAAATGGCGAGAAAAATACGGCGGAATGGAAACTTCGGATATCAAACGCTTAAAGGAGCTGGAGGCTGAAAATCGCAAGCTTAAGCAGATGTTTGCCGAACTGAGCTTAAAATCCCAGCTTCAGGAAGAAATCATAAAAAAGCTTTAGTGCCCACAAAGGCACGTAAAACG